>ASHK01000720.1 GCA_000695745.1 Vibrio madracius
TTAGCATGGATCTCTTCGCCTTTTAGATCCATATCGTTTGCACGGCGGTTGTTCTGAGCAAGGAACTCCATAGCGAAATGCACGCCTTGTAGCTCACGCCCAGGAACAGGTAAATCACGAGGAACGGTAGAGCCACCCGTTAGCAACACCACATCAAACTCTTGACGCAGCTGCTGCGCATTAACATCTACGCCCACATGTTGATTTACTTTAAATTCAACGCCTGCTTCCGCCATCAGATTGATCTTACGGTCAATGATGTCCATACCCAATTTGAAATCTGGAATGCCAAAGCGAAGTAGACCCCCCACTTTTTCATCGCGTTCAAAGACGGTAACAGAGTGGCCGGCACTATTGAGCTGCTCTGCCGCAGAGAGGCCAGCAGGGCCAGAGCCGATGATAGCGACCGTTTTTCCCGTACGAGAACGCGGTGTTTTCGGTTTGGCATACCCTTCACGGTATGCCGTTTCTACGATAGTTTTCTCAATGTTACAGATAGTAATTGGGTCTTGATTGATACCAAGTACACAAGCACTCTCACATGGAGATGGGCAGACACGTCCAGTAAATTCTGGAAAGTTATTGGTAGAGCTTAGAATGTTCCAAGCTTCTTCCCAACTATCACGATATACCGCGTCGTTGAACTCAGGGATGATGTTGCCAATACGGCAACCGCTGTGACAGAAAGGTACGCCACAATCCATACAACGAGAAGCTTGCGTGTTGATCTTATTCCCAAACTCTTCGTTAAGTACGAACTCTTTATTGTTTTCAATACGAACGGCTGGATCGAGCTTCTTTGGAAGCTCGCGACCATGTTCTAAAAATCCAGTAGGCTTACCCATTATACTGCCTCCACTTCTTCCATTTGAGCTTGCTCAGCTTCTGCTTTGCGTTTTTGAAGCACTGCTTTGTAGTCACGCGGCATCACTTTTGCCAATGAGGCAAGGCTTGCTTCAAAATTGTCTAAAAACGACTGAGCAACTTCACTTCCTGTGAACTCCACATGCTTGGTCAGCATATCTTTCAGTAGTTCGCGATCTTCTTGTTCGATTGGATCGATATCGACCAATTCTGGATTTAATTTGGTTTCAAAGTCGCCAGCAGTATCCCAAACATACGCGACACCACCACTCATACCAGCGGCAAAGTTACGGCCTGTTGAACCCAGGATAATGGCGACACCACCTGTCATATATTCACAGCCGTGGTCACCAACCCCTTCAACAACCACTTTAGCGCCGGAGTTACGTACACAGAAACGTTCACCAGCCATACCTCGAATGAAGGATTCACCGGACGTAGCGCCGTAGAAGCATACGTTACCTACGACAATGTTATCT
>ASHK01000721.1 GCA_000695745.1 Vibrio madracius
GGTGGGCACTGGTAAAACGATGGTATGCCGGATGCTTATCAAACAGCTTGAGGCTGATTATACCTTAGTGTATCTCCCTAATCCGGTATTGTCGGGATCTGAATTAAGAAAGGCGATCGCGAAAGAACTGGGCGTCGAGCTATGCCAGCAGCATTCCTTGCTTGATGATATTCAGAAAAAGCTGATTGAAGCTAAGCAGTTAGGTCGTCCTGTAGTCGCTTTGATTGATGAAGCTCAAGCACTATCGGACGAAGCTTTAGAGACGCTTCGATTATTCGGTAACTTAGAAACGGAAGAGAGTAAGTTGATGCATTTGGTGTTGTTTGGGCAGCCTGAGCTCGATGCTCGACTCGAACAACATCACCTAAGGCAGTTCAGACAGCGTATTACCTTTAACGCCACATTACGCAATATGGCAAAAGATGAGTGTTTTGCTTATATCCAACAAAGAACTGCGAATGCAGGTTGTGACAAGCGGTTGTTCAATCACTCTCAGTTATCTGCTGTTTGGCGAGCCAGTCAAGGTATTCCAAGGCTGGTACATCAAATCTGTCATAAAACGCTATTGCTGGCTTTTGGGGACAAGAGCCAGCAAGTTTCAAACCGCCATTTGTATCTTGCGATAAAAGATACGTTCGATGCCACTAAGCCGAGATTTAAATACCCAGTTCTCTGGGGGTGGAAATAATTATGAGTGCGATTAATAAAGCCTTAGCAGAGCTAAATAACAAACCCAATCACTCTAACGTGAATATTGAGCAAGCAGTGATACCAAAAGTACGTAATACGTCACCTATCGTTTGGGTTGGCGTTGGCGTATTGGTGAGCTTGGCGATGGGAAGCTGGGCGTTTTCTACAGTGACGAAACCATCGCCAGTGAAGGTGTCCTTACAAGATGAGCGTTCTCCGGTATTGGTGCGCTCAAGCCTAGAATCACCCACTGCAAACTTAGGGTCAGCGTCTTCTGGTGTATTTGATTTACCTAAAGCCGAGCCGGCTATATCACAAAAGATAGCACAGCCAATTACCCAGGTTGACGCTACTGCGCAAATGGTAGAACCTCAAAAAGTGATACAAGTCGATAAACCTGTGCTGATTGCGAAGGTAGCTGCTGAGCACTCATCAACAGCCGATACGGGAGAGATGGTTGTTGAACAGGTTGAGCTGACCTCAGAGCAATTGGCTGAAAAAGCCATTCAAAGAGCTAACAAATCGATTGATGCTAATGATATTGATGGCGCACTCGACAACTATACGTCAGCGCTACGTTATACACCTGATAACGAGCAAGTAAGACAACGATTGTCCGCGTTGTATTATGGTAAAGGTCAAACTCGAAAATCTTATGAGCTGTTACAAGATGGGATTAATCGTAATCCTAATGGTGAAACGTTACGTATCGCGTTAACCAAACTGCTTATCAAGGAAAATCAGCAGGAAGCAGCGTTAACACCTCTGATTTATCTTCCGGAGCAGCCTTCACTTGAATATCTCTCACTTCGAGCAGGACTGGCTCAACGAAATAAACAAGCGGATGTGGCGTATCAGAGTTATGAGCTTCTCACCCAAAAAAACAGTGATAATGCTCGCTGGTGGCTGGGACTCGCCATTCAACAAGAGCGAAAAATGGAGCTTGCCAAGGCAAAAGTTGCTTACCAGAACGCACTGGAAAAAATCGGTGTTTCTGGTCAATCAAAAGCATTCATTCGCGACAGACTGAAGGTAATTGAAAGCCTCGAAGGAACTAATAATGCAAATTAAGCTTCGTAAACGTCTTGGTGACTTGTTGGTTGAAGAAGGCATTATCAATGAGCAACAACTTCAACAAGCGTTATCA
>ASHK01000722.1 GCA_000695745.1 Vibrio madracius
TACCGTTTGGTCTCCGGTGACTTTTAACGCACCACTGGCAAGGGCATCTTTGACTGTCAGTTTGTGGCTGATGATACCAAACAGCGTCATGTTATCGGCTTTGATCGTACCCATTGAATCTTGAGGGTGATAATCCAACGCTGAGTTCATTACACCATTCTCAACTTCTACACCAAATGATTTTCCGTTTAATTCAAAATCAAAGGCAATGCGACCAGCGTCTAGTGACTTCTGAGGAACAATGCGTGTTGCGAACACATCCATCATCAAATCAGAAGGAATGGCTTTAATCACATCTGGACCTGCTGAGTTCACAACTTGTGGCAATAAGTTATCGTTACGAAGCTCTTTTGCAGCCGTCAAATACCAGTTGCGGTTAAGCGCGGTTTCCTCTTGGAAGCCTAGTTGTTCAAACGCATCAGCCATCAAGTAATTGGCTTTCTTGTTGTCTTTGTTGTAAGACTCAATGTTGTTTAGTAGCTGAACAGTAAATGCATAATCACCTTGTTGATAGTAATCCAGCGCTTTCTCAATCACGACATCCTCGCCACCAAAGCTCTCTACATAACGCTTACCGGTATCTGCATCCGTGTGACGAGCTATTTCCACTGGGTTACCGTCGAACCAACCTAGGTTGTTGACGTAGGTAGCAATGACATTGTTTTCGAAGTTGCCGTAGTAATCTCGGTTGTTCCACTGTTTCATGATTGGGTCGGCGATTTCGATCTTCTTAGCAATATCTCTTGGACGATAACCGTAGTTGGCAAGTCGAGTGGTTTGGTCGTTAATCGCTTTGTACAAATCACGCTGACCTTTCATGTAGTTAATGACTTCTTCGTTACCCCAAGTTGGCCATGTATGAGGGCCAAATAGCACTTTCGCACTGTCGTGCCATTCCACAATGGCATTATTGATGTATTTCGCCCATTTACCAGCATCACGCGTTTTCGCGCCACGCATCGTGTAAATGTTGTGCTGAAGGTGGTTGACATCTTCAGCCATAGAAACCGCCCCCCAAGCTGGGATTTCGAAGACCATTTCCGATGGCGCTTCTGATTCTGGAACCAAACGGAAGTCGAATTGTAAGCCATCAATTGGTCACCGATTGTTTTTGCTTCGTGATTTCATGAACTGTTGTTGGCAAACCATTTGCGCCCGCAGCCACCAGCGGACCTAGTGCAGCCGTGGTAATACCTTTTTCACTTTTCGGCAATAGGAAGCCATATTGATACACAGCACGGCGACTCATAATGTTACCGAAGAGTACGTTTTCACCCACGGCATGTTCAACAAAGCCTTGTGGTACGTAGACTGGAATCTTGCCACTCGCAATAACTTGTTCAGATGCGAGACCTGATTTAATCACCCCTTCAATGCCACCATAGTGATCGGTGTGAGAATGCGAAATGATGATAGCTTTTAACGGACGATTGCCTCGATGCTTCGCGTAAAGCTCATAGGCCGCTTTCATGGTTTCTGGTGAATATTCGATATCGTAAAGAATGATGCCATTGTCCGTTTCGATGATGGTTAAGTTAGACACATCATTACCGCGTACCTGATAGATTTTGTTTGGTAGCACTTCGTACAAACCACCTCGGTTCACCAACTGAGAGTGACGCCATAAGCTTGGGTTCACCGTATCTGGCGCTTGTTTGCCTTGCACAAATTGCATTGCAGGCACATCCGCCACACCTTTGATGAGACCACCATTATCTAGGGGAGCAATAAAACCGCGATCTACTTCTTCAAACGCTTTTTTATTGTTGAAGTCTAACTGTTTGTAAACCTCCTGGTTAGCCTTTGCCGTGTATGACGTTGCGCCCTTTGAATTCGCAGTGAAGTCATAACTATCTAATGGTGCGGCATTGAGTGCCTGAGCCATAACCATAGTAAGCGGAAGGAGTGTGAAGAGCGTTTTAGTTGACTGTTTCATGGATACCTCGTTCAAATTATTTTGCTTTGTTAAGCTGACGAGGAGCATGTTAATCAAACCGACTCAGTTGAACGATAGTGCAGAATTTAGAAGTCAATTAAATATGATTCAGCTATTGAACGTTATTCTCAAATAGCAACCAGTACGGGCTTTTTTAGGGGGATTCAAATAAAAAAATGGCCCTCTTTAATAGAAGGCCATTTGATATATAAACTATGCTAAATCACAAAGATATATGATTAGTCTAACTCGACTAGGTTCTTCTCATAGGTTTTATGCTGAGCTTGAACCGTTTTGTCTGGACCACCTGTCATTGAGCTCACCACCATAATCGCAATCCAAGATAGGATAAATCCAGGAACGATTTCGTAGATATCGAAAATACCGCCAGTTAGCTGTTTCCAAACTACAATAGTCACACCACCAACAACGATACCTGCAATAGCGCCATTACGGTTCATACCAGACCAGTATAGGCTGAGTAGAATAGCAGGGCCAAAGGCAGCACCGAAACCAGCCCAAGCATAAGACACTAGTCCAAGCACCGAGCTGTCTGGAGTCATCGCAAGCACCAGCGCAATAACCGATAGCAAGATAACGCCAACACGACCTACCATCACGACTTGCTCCGATGTCGCATCCTTATTGATGATTTGCTTGTAGAAATCTTCCGCCAATGCTGAGGAAGAAACCAATAGCTGAGAATCCGCGGTACTCATGATAGCAGCTAGGATCGCAGCCAAAAGAATGCCTGCTACCACAGGGTGGAAAAGTGCATTAACGAGCAACATGAAGATCTTCTCTCCATCCGCTAATACATCTCCACCACTGCTCGTCGTATAAACAAGACCTACGACACCCACTAGCATTGCACCGAGCATAGATAGTGCAGACCAAACAACTGCGATGCGGCGAGCAGTCGTTAAATCTTTGTTTGAACGAGCTGCTTTAAAACGTGCAAGGATGTGTGGCTGACCAAAGTAACCTAGACCCCATGCCACTAGAGAAATAATTGCAATCGCTGATAGCGGCTGACCTTTGACGTCATCCCAAAGGGTAAGAAGCTCTGGATTGATCGCGTCAAGATCAGACGTCAGCTGACCAAATCCACCTTGCATTCCAATCACAGGCACAATCATCAGTGCTGCTGCCATCAAAAGACCTTGGACTAAGTCAGTCCAAGACACCGCAAGGAAGCCACCGAATAACGTGTACGACACAACACAGACCGTACCGATGATGACGGCAATGCTGTAATCCAAACCAAATACCGTTTCAAACAGTTTACCACCTGCCACTAGACCAGAACTGGTATAGAAAAGGAAGAAAAGCAAAATAAAGAACGCAGATACCACCTGAACAACTTTTGAATTGTCATTGAAACGACGAGACAAATATTCAGGCAAAGTCAGTGCGTCAGTAGTAATACTGTAAGTACGTAGTCGCTTGGCACAGATTAGCCAGTTTAGCCAAGTACCTGCCAGCAAACCGCCAGCAAGCCAAAAAGCTTCAATACCGGCTGCATACGCATAGCCAGGAAGACCGAGCAGTAGCCAACCACTCATATCCGATGCACCTGCAGATATAGCCGCAGGCCATGGTCCTAATGAGCGACCACCTAGAAAGTAGTCGCTAGAGTTGGCTGTGCGCTTATAAGCAATCACACCGATAGCGAGCATCAACGCCAAATAAGCGATGAAAGTAGTTGTAATAGCATAGCTATTTTGAATCATTATTATTTCCTCATCCTAGAATACAGCCTCCAACATAACGGCGATGTTGGAGGCTGGTAGGGATCCGTGACCTTATGTCACTAGCTACCAAGCTCAAGCAAAGTAGCGTTGCCCCCCACTGCTGTAATATTGATGGTTCTTGTTCTTTCTGTTATGAACCTCAACACGAGATTCGGATCGTGCGCCACAGGCTGCAGCGCCAAATCCGTCTCAGAAACCAAAAGACCTATCGCTCCATCGCGATTAGCCAGTTGATGGTTAACCTGCCATTCTGTGT
>ASHK01000723.1 GCA_000695745.1 Vibrio madracius
ATTGATGTCTGAGCGAGTATCTTCGACAACAGAAAGGTGTTTTATAAGACTCAAGGTTGGTATCAATTTATGAATTTAAACCTATTAGATCATATATCTTAACAAAGTGCGATCCCGCCCTGGGATGTTTGTAAGGACACTTCATATTTAGTAAATCATAACTATTGTTTTGAATGGCGATTTATAAGCAGAGGTTAGCGACTTTAAAATGAGCTAGAATACTAATTATTTCAACGAAGTTAATAAGAAGCAGGTTAACAATAATAAACCCTGGCTCACAGGCTATTTAGATTTATCCAAGTTTAATAGCGTAGAAGAGAAAATGACGCCAGTTATTGACCAAATGTTTGGGCAACATGAGTTCCAACAGCCCACCAATTAAAGGATATCGTGGCCTGTTCAATGAATTGCTTGTAGGAAGATGAATAGCGCGTTGCATTTAAAAAGTGATGGTTTTATCCGCCATCAATACCCAACTCGCTAAATCATCCATGGTCGCCAGTTCGCAGCCTTCGATGACTTCTAGCCCTGACAAACCGCGAGCTTGAATGCATGATGAGCAAAACTTCACCTCACTACTTTGGGCAATAATAATCTCCAGCATGTGCTGAATATTGTATCCCTCATTTGGCGTTTGCTTGGGTAATACCGCGGTTACGGCATCAGACAACAAGAACAAACTCACGTTGACACGCTCCTTCTCCTGCTCATTGAGCTGTATGGCTAGGCGAAGCGCATTAAACAGCTTTTCCGAACCATACGGCGCATCATTAACGACAATGACAATGTGTTGCATAACGAAAACCTCTTCCTCAAAGTGTCCCCGAAAACCTTAACATTGCATGTAAAATTAGAGGGTTATTGAGATCACGTTATATAACATCGAGAAGGAATATATGGCCTCATAGACTGTTTACTTGTGGCATATCTATGGTGATATGATGCCTTAACTATAATCAGCTAAGGCACAAAGTTGGTGATATCGCGGGTTAAAACTCTTGATTCATTTTGGTCAGACACGCGATCAACATCGCTTCTTGTTCTGAACTAATATGTCGCGTCAAGTCACGAACCAAGTCTAAATGCAGCTGATTGTGGTGCCGATGAATGCGCAATCCCTCTTCAGTCAGTGCAACAACAATAGCGCGACGATCCGTAGGGTGTGGTAAGCGCTCAATGAGATTCACCGCAACTAACTTATCCACTTGAACCGTTAATGTTCCCGTAGTAATACCAAGTTTATCGGCTAGCTCTTTCATTCTCATGGCACCGTGAATACCAAGCACCTCAATAGTGTGAACTTGCGCTAAGGAGTAACCTGTCTCTTTTACTACTGACTGTTCCCATGACGACATCTTGTCATAAAACTCAGTAAGCAACTGATTTAACGATTCTAAGTTTCGCATTATGCTGAATGTACTTCTAAAGTGAGATGTTCAATCTTATCAAATTTACTCAGTATTTGCTTATACTCGCCAAGCGAAATGTCTGCTTTTGATACAAGAGTAATCGCTGCAGCGTAATGATGGCCACTCACTCTCCAAATATGTAAATCAGCAACATTCGCAAGCGGTGCTAGCTCGTTGTGGATGGCTTCACGATAGTGACTATCGATATTTTCATCCAACAAAATCGGGCTCGTTTGCTTGAGTAGGTTAAATGTCCACTTAGTAATCACTATAGCGCCTACCATTCCCATTCATGCGCATCAAAGCCAATCCCAGCCATAGAACTTGCCCAAAACTAACGCCACGATCGCCGTTACTGAGGTGAGTGCATCGGCAAGAACATGTAGATAAGCTGCGCGCAAATTATGGTCATGATGGTGTTCATGCCCATGATGATGTGAATGATTGTGAGCGTGTGAATCGTCA
The DNA here is from genome assembly GCA_000695745.1 of Vibrio madracius. Classification (GTDB taxonomy): domain Bacteria; phylum Pseudomonadota; class Gammaproteobacteria; order Enterobacterales; family Vibrionaceae; genus Vibrio; species Vibrio madracius. The sequence continues at coordinate 1,875 of ASHK01000723.1, forward strand.
TGGCCAGTATGTTCTCCCAACAGGAACATACTGGCCACATTCACAGCCAAACCAACACAAGCAACAATAATCGCTTC
>ASHK01000724.1 GCA_000695745.1 Vibrio madracius
TTTATGGCCTTGGCTATGAAGTGGGTCACGATGATTGGTCACCATACCCTCGTGTTAACCGTCTGCGCCAAACGTTCTTAGATCGTCCGTACGAGATTGATGTCGAGCGTCTACGCTTAGTCACCGAAGCTTTCAAAAAGCACGAAGTTGCGCCACGTATTCTGCAAAGCGCTTATGCTTTTGAAAATATTCTTCTAAACGCAACACTGTACATTTACGACGAAGATTTGATTCTTGGTGAGATTGCTGCTCCAGCGAAAGCGTCACCTATCTACCCAGAGTTTTCGGTAGACTGGATTATTGATGAGATCACCAACTCACCATTTGAAGAACGTTCAAACGATCAGTTCTATATCCGTAACGATGCAGAGCGCGCTGAAATCCTTGAGCTATGTGCTTACTGGAAAGGCAAGACTGTGAATGAGATGATCACAGCAACGCTAGATCAAGATCAGAAAAACGGTTCTCACATGGGAGAGAAAATCTTCCAAACGAATAACTACCATTTCGCTGGTATTGGTCACTTCGCAATGGATTTTGCCAAGCTGATGACGCAAGGCTTTGATGGCGTTATCAAGCAAGCTGAAGAGGCATTGGCTGCACTTTCTAAGAAAGATATTGATTATGCTAGCAAGCGTGATTACTACAGAGCGACGCTAATCACTCAAAACGCTGCGAAAAAGTACATCACTCGTTATGCTGATCTTGCAAACGAGATGGCGGCGAAAGAGTCTGATGAGACTCGTAAAGCTGAACTGGCGACCATGGCTGAGAACTGTTACCAAATCGCTGGTGGTGTTCCTCAAACATTCTGGCAAGCGATTCAGCTTTTCAACTTCGCAACGACTTTGACACAAATCGAAGGCAACGGACACTCAATCTCATACGGCCGCATGGATCAATGGTTACACCCAATTTATCTTGCTGACGTTGCTAAAAACGGTACTTCAAAAGAGTTCATTCTAGAACTTCTAGAAGTGCTGTACGTTAAGATGAATAACCCAACCAAGCTAAAAGACAAAGGCACAGTACGCGTGCGAAACGGTCGTGGTTTTGGTGGTGAGAGTCTAACGATCGGTGGTGTTGATACAGAAGGTAACGACGCAACTAACGACCTAACGATGCTTATGCTAGAAGCGTCTGTTCATACACGCATGATGAACCCTTGGGTGTGTGTACGTATGCACGACAAAACACCTTATGAGCTAAAAGTAAAAGCGACTGAGTGTATTCGTGCTGGCTACGGCCATCCAAAACTGTTTAATGACGCGCCAGCAATTAAAGCGATGCTTGCAAAAGGTGTAACGCAAGAAGAAGCACGTGATTATGCGGTTGTTGGCTGTGTTGAGCCAACGATTCCGGGCAAAGAGCACGGCTGGCAAGATGCAGGTTATGTGAACGTGGCAAAAATGATGGAAATGGTTCTAAACCACGGTCGTCTAGTTGCTGGTCCTAACACAGAACTTCAACTTGCACCTGACACTGGTAGCTTAGAGACTTACCAGTCCTTTGACGAAGTGCTAGAAAGCGTTGAAAAACAAATCGAATTTTGGTGTGACCAACTTTGTAGCGCGCTTAACATTACCGATAAAGTTCACGCTACGCTAAAACCAACGCCATTTATTTCAGCGTTTTTCGACGGTTGTCTTGAGTCTGGTAAAGACATGACAGCGGGTGGTGTGAAATACAATGGTATTGGTCCTCAAGCAGCAGGTATTGCAACTTGTGCAGACTCATTGGCAACCATCAAAAAGCTAATGTTTGAAGACAAGTCTTACACGGGTAAACAACTTCTGGATGCGCTTCGCGACAACTGGGAAGGACACGACAAACTGTACGCACTAGTGAACAGCTCTAAGATCCCTCACTACGGTAACGACATTGATGAAGCGGATGAACTGTTTAAGTTTATGTTTGAGAGCTACTGCAAACACATTGCTGGTCGTCCAACGAATCGTGGCGGCAAGTTCAGCCCAGGTGTGTACACAGTAAACGCTAACGTTGGTATGGGTCTATTTATGAACGCGTCACTTGACGGTCGTAAAGCTCAAGAGCCTATCTCTGACAACATGGGACCTGTGCACACTGCTGGCGGCTCTCATGACTATTCAGGCCCAACAGCAATTGTTAACTCAGTAACCAAAGTTGACCACAGTAAAGCAACGAACGGAACGCTACTAAACCTACGTTTCCCTGAAGATTCAGTGGCAGGGGTTGAGGGTCGTGACATCTTAATTAGCTTTATTGATGAGTATATGTCTAAACACGGCATGCACGTTCAGTTCAACATTATGAGTGCAGACAAGATGCGAGCTGCGCAAATGAACCCAGAACAATATCGCGATATGTTGGTTCGTGTAGCAGGCTACAGTGCTTACTTTGTTGAACTTGGTAAGCCACTGCAAGACGACCTGATTGACCGTACAGAGCTGCGTTTCTAATCGTTGTTTCTACTATTCGTTTGTTATTAATTTAGTGGGTAGCACGCTACCCACTCCTTTGGAGTAATTCTCTTGGAATTCATCTACAAATTTGACTACGTGCTGGTTGGCTTAATGCAGGTAGTTGGTTTCTTTGTTCAAGGTACAACAGGCTTTGGTTGTACTGTAATCGCAGCCGCTGTGACTAACGGCCTACTAGGCACGACAATGGGTGTACCTTATGGTACCGCTATTACCATTCCATTTTTATACTATCTAGCCATTAAAGGCAGACAAGACATTTCGTGGAAAGACCTAGCGAAGATTGTTTTGCTTTGCGCACCAGGTATCTTGGCTGGACAATACTTGTTCTACCAAATCTCTCCACAATTGGCGAAGATTCTAATTGGTGCAATGGTTACTGTGATTGCAGTAATGAATTTGCACAAATACGTGGTAAAACCGCTAATTATGAAAGAAGTCAATGTTGAAGAGGCTGCGGACACGCTACCTCGCCGAATCTTCCGTTACGGCTGTCTTATCCTTGGCGGTATCGTACACGGTGCATTCAACATCGGTGGCCCACTTATCACTGTTTACACACTTGAAGCGGTGCAAGATAAGAAGAAATTCCGCAATACAATGACGATGTTGTGGGTTGTTGCTAAACTCTTGGAACCTATTCAACCAACACCAAAACGGTGCATTCACAGCGGAACTAAACAGCGCACTTCTGATTGGCCTCCCTCTTGCTGGTATCGGTTTCTTCTTCGGTATGCGTTTCCTAGAGAAGATCAACCGTGAGCAGTTCCTACGCATTGTATACGTAGTACTACTTCTTATCGGCTCGAACATGCTACTAAGCAATATTCCATGGACTGCAGATGCCAAGATCATGACTATGGTTGGCTCGGCAATCGTGCTAGGTGGCTACGCAATCAGCGTATTCAAAAAGCGTCAGCTAAACACTGTTAAGCTTGCTAACTAATTGATTTTTATTTTTGTAATACCGTTTATCGCCATTAGATAAACGCTTTATATAAAACAAGTATCGTGCATTACGGTACTTGTTTATAAGGAACACTTCGTGAAAGACTTTAATTTTAAAATCCCTCAAAATATTGAATTCGGCGTTGGTAGCCTGAACAAGTTGCCTGAAATCTTAAAAAACAACAATTCAGAGCACGTATTTTTAATCTCTGACCGTGGCCTTGAAAGTATTGGGGTAGTGAAAAAAGTCCTAGATATCATCGAAACTGCTGGTATCCAATGCACCTCTTATCTGGATGTTTTGCCAAACCCAACGATTGATATTGTTAACGAGGCAGCATCTCTTTACCAACAATGCGGTGCAACAAGCGTCGTTGCTCTTGGTGGCGGTAGCCTCTTGATGTAGCGAAGGCCGTTGGTATCT
>ASHK01000725.1 GCA_000695745.1 Vibrio madracius
ACGGAATGTATGTCGATATTCCGCCGTCAGTTCTGCTGCAACTTGATCACGGTATTGACCTTGGTAGTAGCCTCGCATTGAGTTGGCACCACCGAGTTCAGGCATATCGTAATATGGCGTATCGCCAAAGGCTTGTTGGAAACGTCCTAGCACCGCTAAAACTCGACCTTCTTGGAAGCTGTGGAAGGTACGATATTCCACATCCAGCTTCTGGTACTCGGCTTGGCTGCCCAGTGCTTCGCTATACAGCAGCACCTCTGTACGGAACAGAGAGCCACTCCATGGGTTAACGGCCACATCACGAGAGTCGTATTGAATGCTGCCGCCAAGGCCCCATGTAAACGGTTTATCTTTGAATTGATTGAAGTTTTCATCCAAGATCGCCGACTCTGGCTCGGAGGTTGGACTAAAATAGTTCAGTTTGACGGATGGTCCTGCGAACCAGTTATCGACAATCCTAAAGATCAAGTTACCTTTGTAGTTGTTGGTATTGGCTTTGTATTGAGTTACATCACCAAATTCAAACTGCTGCGCTGCGTTATAGCCGATACCCCAATAGTGTTTACCTTGGGTACCTGCATTCCATGCGCCTTGGAATTGAATATCGTCATGGTTCCAAAATAGGTCATGTCTGGCTCTTAAACCGTAGCCAATTTCAGAGTCTACATAGTTACCAATAAGAAACGCCGAAACGCTTGAACGTTGCAACTGATGTTGCTCACGATCTGTTTTGAAAGAGTACAGCCCGCCGACCGCAACAAGAACCCCTTGTTCCGGTGTGAAAGCAGGACCGCCTAAGAAGCTGAACATGGGGAGTCCGTTCACTTCTCTGTAGTATTTTTTTAGCGTACTTTAGATCCGAAATCGTTTCTGAATAACGACTATCTGTGTTTTCATCTTTTAGTTTTGAGATAGCATCATCGTATTCGTCTACTCTCGCGTCTGCTTTAGTAACGTCGTGCTCGAACACCATGTCTTCTTTACTTGTTTCAAGTTGAGCATAGCTAGGAATAACGACATCTTCTTTAGCGGCTACATAAGAGGATGTAATAACTGAAACAACAAGAAGCGACAGCAAATTTACGCGCATGGATTATTATATTCCCATAACCAATGAATGAACGTTCATTCATTTTTTCCAAAAATCGCGCGCATAATAAACAGAACAAGTTTCTGTATCAAGATATTTTTCTGCGTCTAATTATTCACATCCCAAATATTGATGAACAACGTGAGGATAAGGGCTTGAGACTAATCGTGATCCCAAGAAAAATCGTCGATCCGCTCATCAGCGATGTAGAACAGTTTGTTGCCTGCCGAGATAGTTTGCTCGAGATCGGGATTAAGAATGATGCCATTTCCCACATCTACCGCAATGAGAGTGGCCTGATATTCGACCTTCATCCAGTTAAACAAGGCTTCAACCGAGGTTTGTGCGGCATCGTTAGGATAATGAACTGAGTATTGTGTCATCCCGCGAGTTGAGCTTAATAACTCTTGGTGCAGAGCACTTGAGCCTGGGTCAACCGCCGCCTTTGCAAGCATTTCTGCACCAACGGCAGGAATACACTCAGAGTTTGGACAGTGTTGGTGTAGCAAGTCACTCAGCGCTTCATCCTTGAAGTAAACCAGCAGATGCGCGCTGGGGTTGCGGTTTGAGCAGTAAAGGGCGGCAGAAAGCGTGATATCGTCTTCCGGGTTATCAATAAGGATACAGCTGGCAGTTTCGATATTGGTTTTTTCCATTTCTCGACCATCGGTATAGCTATTTACTTTT
>ASHK01000726.1 GCA_000695745.1 Vibrio madracius
GTCAAAGACAAAAGCTTAAAAAGGCTGGGTGGAGTGATGATTATAGAGCGCAAGTATTCTTTGGCTTATAAAATGAGCAAAGTATGCTCGCGCCCTGACGGTGCCCTGGTGTCTTACAACAAAAGACTGGTAGGTCGGTTGGGTAACGAAGATGACATCTATCTGGGTCTGGGTTTAGGGACAGAGTTGATGGAAAGCGATCAATACGATGTGTATTTCCAAACACGTTTGGTTTACAAGTCTGACGGTGCGAACGATTGGGAGTCTATTAGCGACGACGACACCAACATTATGTTCAAAGAGGTCAATGTGGCCGTAAAARGGCTGATAACCGCTCTGCCTGACACTACTGTCTGGGCCGGAAAGCGCTACAACCAGCGCCATGACATCCATATCATAGACACGTATTACTGGAATGTTTCTGGTACTGGCGGTGGCATTGATTATATTCCACTCGGCGATGGGCTATTATCTGTTTCCGCTATTCGCTCAGATCGAAAAAGCCAGAACTTCGATGACCCTGGTACAACAAATAATAAACTAAACGTTAATATTTTTGATGTTCGATACAAAGGCATTAATCTCTGGGAACTCGCCGAGTTAGAAGTGGGACTCGATTATGGCGTTCCCAATGAATCTGATGAATTCACGTTAAAATCGGAAAATGGATTGATGGCAACAGGTCTTATGACCACCGGAGGATCTTGGGGTAAAAACAACACAGTATTCCAGTATGGTACCAATGGATTTTCCAAAGCGTTATTTAATGATCATGCGGGAAAAAACTATTTTGCCGAAGTGAAAAAAGACGCGTCTGCATATCGAATAATGAACTACGGTTTACTCAATTTTAGTGACAGTGTCGTTGTTGCCCACTCTCTCTATTACACCTCTTCTATCAACGATATTGAGATCGACCAAACCACGACTCAGACTGCATTATCAGCAGTAGCAAGACCGGAATATCGCTGGGATGACTTTAATAAGACTATTATGGAACTCGGTTATTATAATACTAAAACACCTCAAGGAGAGGACCAATCTGGTAGTAAAATCACCTTAGCGCAAGCTTGGGCACCCTCTAAGAGCTTTTGGGCTCGTCCTGAACTAAGGATATTTGCAACTTACCTGAAAGACTTCGAAAACAAAAACGCATTTGGTACTGGTAACGACACGGAATTCCAAGTCGGAGTTCAAGTAGAAGGCTGGTTTAAATAAACGATATCGCCAGCTTCTTAGAGCTGGCGTTCATTATTTATCAACAATGTATTGAGAAACGGTTTATGCAATCTACTCATTGTTTTCATGTAATGGCAAAACCAACAGGGTCAAAATGCAACATCCACTGTCGTTATTGTTATTTCCTCGGACGGGAGCACGCTCTCCAGCAGCCTACAAACCAGAATATGTCTTTTGACACACTGGCGCGATATATTGAGGACTACATTGCCTCTCAGCCTAGCAATGAGGTAATTTTTAGCTGGCAAGGTGGTGAACCAACCTGTTGGGATTGGCTTATTTTGAGCAAATTATCGCATTACAAAAACGCTACAACCCTCTTAATAAAGTCATCCATAATGATTTGCAAACCAATGGTGTTTTGCTCAACGAAGCTTGGTGTCAGTTCCTCAAACGTCACGATTTCTTTGTTGGTCTCAGTATCGATGGTCCAAGTTTCATTCATGACCATTATCGTCAGAGCCGAAACGGGCGCCCTACTTTAGATAAAGTCAAAACGGCAGCTGATTTGCTCAAACAGTTTGAAATTCCATTTGCTACCCTCACTTGTGTCACCAAACATAGTGCTCGTTACGCCGATGAGGTTTATTCATTTCTTCGCGATGATATTCAGTCTCTACAAATGCAGTTCATACCGATTATTGATCGTGAAGAAATTACCCAAAATAGACAATGCATTATCCCCCTTCCCCACCGTTATTCTGTGACATCCGAAGCTTGGGGAACGTTTTTAACCACCATCTTTGATCGCTGGTATCAGTGGGATATTGGCAGAGTGTATATACCACTCTTTGAAGATTGCATGGCAGTATTGCTCGGACATCTCAGCTCTTCTTGTGTCACCAGTAAAGAGTGCGGGCGAGCACTTGCTATCATGCCTAACGGCGCGCTGTATAGCTGCGATCACTATGTCGATTCATCACATGAACTAGGCAACATTCACACCACGTCACTGGCAAAGATGGCTCGTTGTGAACGTCAGTCTAACTTTGCTAAAGCAAAATCAAAGACTCTCTCTCCAACCTGTCAGCAATGCCAATATCTTCGTTTTTGCTATGGAGGCTGCCCAAAAGACCGTCTTTCTATTGACGGACATCAACCCGCTCAACATCACCTCTGCTCGGGGAATGCTGCGTTTTACAGCCATGCCATCCCTAAGCTTCAACAGCTTGCTACAAAGCTGTATTCACAATAACAAGGAACTCCTATGAAACAGAAAGTCGCCTTACTCTCATCATTGTTAGTCATCACTGCATGCAAAGACTTAAACAGCCCCTATTGGAATGATTTCGTCAGTAGTCGAGACGCCAATACAGGGTTACGAGATAGCTCAAGCCCTATCGCAGATGAACATATTCTCAACGACTATTCCTATGCGGGATATTTTAGCAACGATATACCGCTCCCATCCGCAACGCCCAAAGCAAGCAACGCTTCTTATCGAGTCATCAACGTACAAGATTATGGTGCGCTGCCTGATGACGATATCAGTGATAAACAGGCCATAAAAAATGCGATCGAGGCCATTAAGCAATATCGTCAACAATACCATCATTCATCTACCGATGTTCTCTATTTCCCGGCTGGTACTTACATCATTAATAATGCCGACGATGATGCGTTGATTGATCCCAACAATTTGGACGATATTAAGAACAAGCAACCTATTTTCGTTGATCTTGACCGTATCATTTTGAAGGGTGACGGGATCGGCGTGACGACCCTCAAAATGGACACCCATCTTCAACCCGAAAACCCAGCGAAAAAATGGACAACGCCACATATGCTTCAGGTCGGCGCCCGCAGTTCTAGTACCACGGTCAGTGCAAACATCCTATTGCAATCAGACGTCGTGGGTGGTTCGGCGAACACGGTTACTGTCGATAATGTTCAAGGTTTTCAAGTGGGTGATAGTATCGAACTGAGAAGTCTTATTACACGATCTCGTGCCATTGAAAAAGCCGTCAGTCCTTACCTGATTGAGTATAAGGCCTCATCCCCCAATGTTCCCGTTTGGGCAAACTTAACAAAAGGTTTGAATAAACGAGAAAAACATACCATTCAATCCATTTCGGGCAATACTCTCACTTTTGCTACTCCTATCGCTCACTCTCTTAGTGCCCAAGATAAATGGACAGTCAGTAAGATCACTTCATACGCCAATATAGGAATAGAAAATTTAACGATTTCTGGCAATTGGCAAGGTGATTTTGTTCATCACAAGGACGCACTACACGATAGTGGTTACAGTCTCTTATCTTTGCGACGTGCTCATAATAGTTGGATTCGAGATGTGGAATTACGGAACTTCAATCAAGGAGGTGTTCTTTGGAATACCTATAATGTCACAGCAAGAAATATCACCTTGTCAGGAACTCCTGGACATTTAGCTTTCACCATTATGTATGGGAATAATAATCTCATTGATGGCTTAACCGACCACTCGAAAGCATGGCATGCTCCCGGTGTCTCTAAGTACTCCATTTCGAATGTCTATAGAAATAGCCAGTATGGGGCGGATTCTTCAATAGACCTTCATGGCGAGCAATCTATGCATAACCTCTTTTACAATATGACAGGAGGGTGATATACGTCGTTGGGGGCAAGTTCCAGCAATCAACCCAATCATTTAAAAGGGCTAACCTTTTGGAATCCAGTCAATACGACACCAGACAGCAGCAACTATACCTTCATGAAGGATGACGGTATCTATGGTCGGGTAATCATGCCATATATCATTGGAATGACCGGCACCAACTTTTCCGTTGCTCCTCGTTCGCAGTACATTAACGTTATGATAGAAAAAGGAACTGCCGCATATACAGAAGTGCCTGCGGACAGCGAGAAGCAAGCTTACATTGACTCTCTAGGGTATCCGTTCAGCCACCGTCCCTATTTGATGCTCAGCTGCGTTTACGTCGCAATAACCAGTAAAGGCAACGAGTACAACTTATAGGCATAAAAAAAAGCGACCGCCTAAGGTGGTCGCTGATGCTGTCAATCTGGTTTATAGCACAGTGATAATGTCTTCTTGTGCTAGGCGCGCCTTCGGCAACCGGTAAATTGTAC
>ASHK01000727.1 GCA_000695745.1 Vibrio madracius
GCTGCTTGTTGCATGTAGCGGCTGTTGTGCGTTAGAGAACTGCCAGGGGGCGCTTCAGAAATCACAAACAACGAACTTTGATCTTCAACAGGCGCCAGTTCTTTTTGAGAAAACATGTAGAACGGAACCATCAGTAACGAGAGTACTATCGCTAATGTAACGAATACGTTTTTGTAAGAAAATACTCTGTATAACGTGGTTTCATACCTAATAGATAACCCGTCAAATACAGCGTTGACTCGTTTTGTTAGCTTTCCTTCGTGGCCTTTCTCCTGAGAAACATAAGCACTCATTATTGGCGACAGTGTAATAGCGACAACGCCAGAAAAAAGAACAGCGATAGCCAACGTAAACGCAAACTCTTTAAATAAAGCGCCTGATAAACCGCTGACAAAGCCAATAGGGCAAAAACCAAAGCTAGAGTTATGGTCATCGATACGATAGGACGCAACAACTCTTTAGAGCTAATAAGTGCCGCCTCAATGCGACCTTTACCATTTCGCATATGACGAGCGACGTTTTCTACTACAACGATTGCGTCGTCAACCACTAGACCGACAGACAATACGATAGCTAAGATTGTAAGGAGATTTAGAGAAAACCCTACGAGCGACATTGCCGCCACACTGCCTAAAATCGAAATTGGGATTGTGATTAAAGGAACAAGTGCCGTTCTAAATGAGCCCATTAGAAGTAGGATGACAATACCGACCAATACTACCGTCTCCACCAACGTAGTGAAAATTTCGGTCAGAGCATCACGCATGTACTTAGTGCCGTCATAGCCTATGGTGATCTCTGTTCCTTGAGGTAGTCGTGCGTTAATCTCTTCCAATTGTTTGTATAAAGCGTCACCGATCGAAATTTCATTGGTTCCCGGAGAAGTTACAACGCCGATAAATACTGATTCTCTTAAATCCAGTCGTGCGGAGTCTGAGCCTCGGTCTTCCCCCAGTTCAATACGAGCAATATCACCTAGATAGACAAATGTGTTATCCATCTTTTTGATGATGATCTGACGAAAGTCCTCGCTCGTTTGTTGCAGGGCATTACTCATAATACTCAAGTTATGTGTCGCATTTTCAATGTTGCCCAATGATGCAATCACATTGTTTTCGTTTAGAGCCTGATGAACTTCCTGCGCACCAATGTCCAAGCTCGCCATTTTTAATGGATCTAACCAAATTCGAGCTGCGGGTTTTCGACCGCCTAATACGTCTGCACTTTGCACCCCTCCAAGAGAAGACAATCTTGGTGTTACTTCTCGCTCTAAGAAGTCAGTTAGCGCTGACCTATCCATAGTATCGCTTGATACATTTAAGTAGAAAGTCGCGCCCGGTCTATCTACACGTGCAACTGTAACACTAGGGTCTTGCGCACCATCAGGTAACTCATATGAGATTTGACTTAAGCGTGAGTTGAGCTCAGCGAGCGCGTTGGTGCTGTTTTCGTTCAACTTTAGCCATGCCGTTACTGTGCTTGAGCCAGCAGTAGTTGACGAGTCTATATAGTCAACGCCTGGAACGCTCATCGCTACACGTTCAATAGGCTCAGTAATAAACCTTTAACCACATCAGCAGAAACCCCCACATACTCTGTGGTAATGACCAGCGAAGAACTCTCAATCTGTGGGAACTGAGAAATAGGCAAACGCTGACAGGAAAGTACACCTAATAACGTAATTACGAGAGAAACAACAACCGCTAGCACAGGTTTTCTAACGAAAACTTCCATCACTCGCCTCCTGTCATTTGAGCTGGCGTCTGAATGGTGTTGCGTTTATTTGGGATACGCACTAACAAGCCTTCATAAAGCTTGAATGACCCAACTGTGGCAATTATTGTGTTCTCATTGATGCCGTGATCAATGAGCTTGTAACCCTCTTTTTCTCCAACCACTTTTATGGATAAGCGCACAGCGCGATATGTATCTTCTTCGTTCACATTGGGGATGAGCCCCATCACGTATGAACCATAAAGATCGTAATTGACTGAAGTAACAGGAAGTTGAAACACTGTTTTGTTACCACTAATTGGAACGACAACTTCTAAAGAAGCATTTGGGATGTACTGAACACCCCCATGGTCTACTACTGCTCGGTATTTTAGGCTGCGAGTCGTATTCGAGATTTGCGTATCTTTAGCTATGATGGTGGCTGACTGAAAGTTAGCTGTACGTTGAGCATCTATGTTTCTTACCTGAACTTTCGAACCAATGTTTAGGTCTGGATAAAACTGAGGGACACTGAACTCTGCCCACACGATATTAGTTGTGCCTACATAATTGGTTAGCATTTGATTAGCCGAGATATAATCTCCAACTTTGATGTTATGAATCCCCATAACTCCATCAAATGGCGCTAATACGGTCTTTTGTGCAATTGTCGCTTCAAGGACTTGAATTTCAGACTGAATGACGATCAGTTCCGCATAGGCTTGATCATATTGTTCTTGGCTAATTGCTTTTTGATTTAGCAGTTTCTCATAGCGCTGAAACACAGATTTTGCATGACGCTCCCGAGCTTTAGCCGATCTCAT
>ASHK01000728.1 GCA_000695745.1 Vibrio madracius
ACTCGACTGTAAGGCGCCCAAAGTTCAGTCCGATTCTTCCGTCAGTTCGGTGATCCTCGTGATATTCCTGAGTGGCGCGAATATGCAGGTTATGCGGTTGAAGACAACGCCTAACAACGACCATGATGAGTGCAAGGGATTTGCACTATAGTGATACAGTCAGTTCCTCTTCAGTTGAGACGATTTGATATCCATCGCCACTTTTCAGCACCCGTACTTTGAATCCCACTTCATTGAGAAAATCATAGTTGTGCCCAGCAATAGCGGGCCAAACTGCTAGTGCAGACAAGCGAGTATTCCCCGTATTTATCAAGCGATGGGCGACGAACCCCGGAATATGATGCACGCTGCCCGGGAACACTTTCTCAATGGATACCTCACCTTGCTCGGTTTGCATCAGTAGCAATCCTTCACCTTGTGAACCAAAATAGAACTCAGCTTGCTCTTTACGTTGGTGAATGTGGCCCCTTGTCATATGGAACTCATCGCCAATTGAACCCGGTTCGATGTGCGACACACCAAAGTTCAGCTCCCCCTCTGCTTGCTGTGCGGGTAGCATTTCTACTTGGTAGATAATTTGGTCTTGTACACTTTTGGCACGTAAAGTCTCATTTGCAAAGACAACCTTCAAGATCGCTAAGTTTGGTTTCTTTGCTTACGACATTTTCTGTCATCAATTTGACCAGTTAAGTAATTGACACTAGGAGGAATAGATAAATGCATGTTAATCCTTATTGGCTATTCTGAGTAATTCAGAAAAGGCTAGAAATAGATGATAGAAACTGCTCGCTGGGGAGTCTTCGTTTAGTGGTTCCCCTTTGCTGTCTACTTGATCGACCCACAATCCGGGTAACGCTGGATTCAAGTAATGAACGAAGATGTGCTCCACAGCTTGGCTTACTGCCACGCGGCGGGCATCACTCGGGTCGCGTTCCCAAAGCGCAATACAGGCTTTTAAGTATTCGGTTTGACACCATAGACGTGATGTCGAGCGCAACGGCTTGCCGTTGGCGTATATTTCGTCCCTAACAAGGCCATTATTGTTATGTCCATATTGCTGGGCAAAGTGGAACAACACGTCGATGGTCTTTTTGACGTCAACGCCAGTTAGTTTCTGATAATGGCTGAGTAACCAGATCCATTCATAATGATGACCAGGGTCAATATGGGTCCCCGTTTCTGCGTTCAGTGAGAAATCCGCCTGAAAGAATTCAGCTAAGTGATCACTTTGCATGAAATGGTGTGGAACAGCTGATAGATTGTCGAGGCTCGCTCCAGCCAAACAGGATTGTCGGTATGTTCGTAGCTGACCATTAATGCTTCGAACAAATGCATGTGAGGGTTTTGCCCTTTGTTAACATCGTTACCTTTAGTTAGGAAAAAACCGTCCCATTTCGTATCCCAAAGATCGGTTGAGATATGTTGGTATATGGCTTCCATTGCGACTAGAGACTGGTTATCCGACGTGAGCTTGTAATGCCAAGCAAAGCCTAACAGTGCGAAAGCTTGCTCGTAGAGATTAATCGCATCACTGTTATTATCACTGCCTTTGCTAAGCGAGAAACGATACCCAGCTGATGGTGAGCCAAAATGCGCGAACCCTTTATCAATGGCAGCACAAACTTGATGGCGTCCATCGATTAGCTTTAGCTCAGTAGCGTGAGCGAAAACGTAAACTTGCCTAGGTTGCACACGAAATCTCAGTAAATCGTCACTGAATTGTTGCCCGTCAGAACAGTAAACCTTCGGCAAAAATGCCGCTTTGATTGGATTGCGCTTTTTGCCATCGAGGTAGAGCATGCTGAGTGAGCCAGTGCTGGCAACGAGCGATTTGAAAGGTTAGGGAATCCATGTTTTGCTCCAAAGAGTAGGGCACTCAATGAGTGCCCTAGGGAGTGAAAAGTTAGAAGAGACCGATAGCGACACCGATAAAGGAAATAACCACAAGCGAAAGCATTGCTTTTACTGGGCTCAGACCTTTTTTCGCCATCGCAAACCAAGTGCCTAGCACAACAATCAATGGCAGAAGTTTAGGGAAAATGCCATCGAGCATCATTTGTACGTTGATGTCTACGCCGTCTTTCGTGACAAATTCAAGTCCGGTACCAAGGTTGACATAACTAGCAGCAACACCACCCATAACGAAGACACCCAATAGTGACAGGGCCTCGCGGATCTTGGTGGAACGGTGGCTGACGAGCATCTCAACCGAACCAGCACCCATCTTGTAGCCTTTCATAAACAGTTTATAAGAACCAAAGATAGCGATGGCATTAAACGCGACAATGTAGAAGATAGGGCCTAACATACTACCGCCAGCAGCGAGCGCCATACCAATACTGAGTAGGATAGGTACTAACATACCTGGAACCATTGAATCGCCGATACCTGCGACCGGACCCATCAAGCCCACTTTCAGTGTGTTAATCGTTTCTCCATCAATCGGTTCGCCGTTGGCTTTTTTCTCTTCCATACCCACAGCCATACCGTTGATGATCGCGCCCAACTGCGGCTCAGTGTTGTAGAATGAAGCATGACGTTTCATTGCTTCTTTTCGATCTTCTTTATTAGGGTAGAGCTTTTTTCAAAGCAGGCATCATACCCAAACAGAAGCCAAACGATTCCAAGCGTTCAAAACTCATTGATGATAGGTTATACATCATCCATGCGCGCCAGCATTTCGTCAGATCTTTTTTGTCGAGAGTGACTTTTGGTTCGATCTCAGTACCAATTTTGTTTTGTTGTACAGTCATTAGAATTCATCCTCGTCATCATCAGCCTGTTGAACTGGCGCAGCGTTAGCCGCTTGTGGTTCTGGTTTGTAGTTGTAATGAAGCAGAGCAAACAGAGCGCCAATCATTACTAAACCCACCATGTTGAGCTTTAGAAATACGATGCCAACGAAACCAACTAAGAAGTAAATCAGCATCGTTGATTCTTTGATGATTTGCTTCAACAGGATTGCGATACCGACAGCAGGTAAGATGCCACCTAGGACGGTCATCGTATCAATCACCATTGCTGGAAGGCTGGCCATAAATCCTTCGATGTACTGATTACCGAAGTAAACGGCGATGAAGGTAGGAATAAAGCGCATTAAGAAGTTAGTGATCTGCGGATAAATGGCGGAGTTCATGTACACGCCTTTTTCGTCACCCGCTTCTATGGCTAGATCTGCTTTATGGTTCCAGTAGGAGTTAATAACCATCATAAAGTTAAAGATGATGGTCCCAGCGATACCGATCGTTGCGGCAATAGCAACAGCAACTTCTACGCCCTGACCTGACATGACACCGAGCGCCACTGCCGGGAATGCAACAAAGTTAAGGTCAGCTGGCATGGAGCCACCTGGTGTTACCATAGCAATATAAACGGCTTGTACTGCTACACCCACCATGATGCCTGTTTGGATATCCCCTAAGATGATACCAACCAACATACCGGATACGAGGGGGCGAGTGATGGTGTACCAACCACCGGTTAATCCAAGTAACCAGGGGGTGGAAAGAGCACCGAGATAGCTGAGTATCCCGATAAATACAGCTTCTATAAACATAATGTCGTCCTTTAGCTCACGTATTAGATACTCCACTWYTGACCCTAA
>ASHK01000729.1 GCA_000695745.1 Vibrio madracius
ATGATGATCGCGCCTTCAGCAGCGATGTTACCCGCTTTCTTAGCAGCTTTAGCAGCGCCAGACTTACGCATGTTTTCAATTGCTAGTTCGATGTCGCCGTTAGTTTCAACAAGCGCTTTCTTACATTCCATCATGCCTGCGCCAGTACGTTCGCGCAGTTCTTTAACTAGAGCAGCAGTAACAGCCATTCTCTATTCCTCAGTTGATTCTGATTAGGGTAAAAATCAGGGGCTCTCATTCGGCCCTGATGCTAACTATAACTCAGTTTACATGAAGACTAGATGTCTACGAAAAACTAAGTGTGACTTCGAGCCGCTATTATTCAGCTTCTTCTACGAAACCGTCTTTGTCAGCTACAGCTGCAACGTCTTTGTTACGACCTTCTTTAACCGCGTCTGCAGCAGCGTTTAGGTAAAGCTGTACTGCACGGATTGCGTCGTCGTTACCTGGGATAACGTAGTCAACGCCGTCTGGGTTAGAGTTAGTATCAACAACAGCAAATACTGGGATACCTAGGTTGTTTGCTTCTTTAACAGCGATGTGCTCGTGATCAGCGTCGATTACGAATAGAGCGTCTGGTAGGCCGCCCATGTTCTTGATACCACCAAGAGACTTCTCTAGCTTCTCCATTTCGCGAGTACGCATTAGAGCTTCTTTCTTAGTTAGCTTCTCGAAAGTACCGTCTTGAGACTGTGCTTCGAAATCTTTTAGACGCTTGATAGACTGACGAACAGTTTTGTAGTTCGTTAGCATACCGCCCAACCAACGGTTGTTCACGTAGAACTGGTCAGCGTTGATTGCAGCTTCTTTAACAGCTTCAGATGCAGCGCGCTTAGTACCAACGAAAAGAACTTTACCTTTCTTCTCACCGATTTTCGCTAGCTCAGCTAGTGCATCGTTGAACATTGGTACAGTTTTTTCTAGGTTGATGATATGAACGCGGTTACGAGCACCAAAGATGAATGGCTTCATTTTTGGGTTCCAGTAACGAGTCTGGTGACCGAAGTGAACACCAGCTTTTTAGCATATCGCGCATTGATACAGTTGCCATTTTAAATTCCTCTATGGGGTTAGCCTCCACATTTCCCATGAATCCGACTTGGTATGAATGATTACTCAAGCACCCCGGAACATGTGACGAAATGTGTGTGATTTAAATAAAAGTTAATGGAAACAAAACCGAGCTCGCCGATTCGAAGAAACTAAGTCCTGTTTCCGGCGCGCTTTATACCATAATTTGGCCACTGATTTCTACAAAAATCGCAATAAATGTACAAAGTAC
>ASHK01000730.1 GCA_000695745.1 Vibrio madracius
ATAGAGAACCGACGTTGGGCCTTTAAAGATCTCAAGGCGTTCCATGGCGATAGGATCAATTTGTGGTTTGGCGTTCCAGCCGGGTAAACCAGGCAACATCAAACCATCATAATAGTTATTGGATGAATCAAAACCACGAATCTTGACCCAATCGGTCAGAACAACGGCGCCACCTTTGTTTTCTGTGGAAACACCAGGTGCATATCGTAGCGCTTGCATAACCGATTGCACACCGCGTTGCTCCATCTGTTCACTCTCGATGACATTGAGTGTTTGCGGCGTTTCTTCCGGTGTTAGCGAGGTTTTAGTCGCGGTATTGCGATACGTTTCACCTAGGACAGTCATTTGTTCATCTGCTTTTGCTGTCTTTTGTTCGGTGTCATTCGCATTTGAAATTGTAGGCACTGCGATGAGCATGCATACGGCCACTGCTATTGGGCTAAGTTTTGTTTTTAACATAATAGAAAAAGAATCTTAAAGAGTATGTAAATGTTATTGAGAATTACTTTCATTTACAATTCTAGAGATTTTGATTTTGAGATACTTAACAATTTGGTGCAAGTTTTAAATTGGACTGAAACTGGAATGATTACGGTTGCATAGGGCGTATAGGTAACCAAAACTCCATTTTTGCTTCACTGCTATGGAGTTGATAATCGCGTGGATAGCACTCTAGTTCGAAACCTCGAGTCCAATGTAACCAGAAGCAGGTAGCCAACTTCTCAGTACCCATTCCAATGTTTTAGGGAACGTTGATGCTGGCCCTACGTGTGTGATAACAGCATAAAGCTGGGCAGGATGGTAATCGATTCTAACCCTGGAATGGCGGAAAAGGCGGGTTTATCGCTCGCCGCCCAGTACAATAATTGCGAATTAGGAAGCACTCTTAGCGTATCAACGATGCCATAATAGAAGTCGGAGGCAAGCACTTCATGTTGTAGTGCACTTAACGTAAAGTTTCCCCAGATATCATATACTTGTTGGCTGAACTGAGGGTTGGCTGCATAAATAGAGTCAATAGGCGCGTAGAGCCCCCAAAATTGAGTTTCTGGTTTACTCTCAATTCGTACGACTTGCGTTGCCGCTTGAGCAAGGGGAAGATCGGGGCTCATGACGAGCGGTAGGCGGATGCCAGTTAATTTACCGCTAAGGCGGTATTGTCGTGGAGAAAGTCCAAATAGCTGCTTGAACGCTCGGCTGAAACTGACTTCAGAATTAAAACCAAAATCCAATGCAACATCGGTGACTTTTCGGTCGCTTTTAAGCAATTGCTCAGCGGCGCGGCTTAGCTTTTGCTCACGAACATATTGGGCGAGGTTATGGTTGGTTTGCTCTTGAAATACGCGTTGAAGCTGCCAGCGAGACCAACAACTGATCTCAGCTAGCTCCGCAACGGTCAGCGTTTTATCTAAATTGTGATGGATGTACTCAATCACTTTTTCTATGCGATTTAGATGTATTGGCTTGCGTTTAGAGACCATAACAACGGCAAAACTGTTTAAACATCGTACTATTTTGACACTTTTGTAACTCAACGTCGAACAGAAAGCACCTTTAGATAAAACAAAGCCCTCATTTAAGAGGCTTTGTATACTCACACCGATAAAGATTCAGGCTTCTTTATAGGTGAAAATTCTCAATTAAAAAACAGTTTACGATCGACTAGAGGTCTACATCATCGAGAGAAAAATCGAGTCCGATGTCCATATCGTTGAGTTCTCGTTGTAAGCGCTGTCTGTCTTTAATGGCTTCAATTTCGCGCCATTTTCTTTCACGGGTTTAGAGCGTCCTGCGCGAGCACGTGGAGCAACTAGTTCCGCAATCTCATCCAGT
>ASHK01000731.1 GCA_000695745.1 Vibrio madracius
TAGGTAAGCGAAGAACGCCGCAGAAGCGACAGAGAACAACATTACGTTACCCACGTATTCACGTGATCCTAATAGACTCTTAAGATCAGCGCCGACCGATGATCGTTGATGCTGTGCTTTTTTATGATCTTTCATCGATAAGGTGATCGCGGCTAATAGGACACCTGTAATCGCTAATACGACGAAGATACTGTGCCATCCCCATAAATCTGTTAAAAGTACACCAAGTTGCGGCGCTAGTGCTGGAGACAAGGCAACAAGAGGCATGATCGTAGCGAAGATTTGCTGGCTAGTTCTCTTATCGAATTTGTCGATCACCATAGATTGCCAAATCACGGCTGGAGCACAAACACCAATCGCTTGCAGCATACGCAGTGCCAACAATTGCCATACTTCTTGGCTCCAGGCTAAGCCGATAGAGGCAATAGTAAAGATAATGAGTCCGGCAAAGAGCGTTTTACGGTGTCCAAAACGGTCACTGGCGAGTCCCCATAAGAACTGTCCAAGACCCATACCGACTAAAAAGACCGTTAATGACAGAGCGATCTGTTCTGGTCCGGTAGCAAAATCTTGCTCGATAAGTTTAAACGCAGGCAAATACATATCGGTAGCAATGAAGCCCAACATGGATAATATCGCAAGATAGCTGAGTTGTAGTTTGGTTATTTTCATTGTTATTCCTTGAAATATTTTCACAGGAATGAATTGGCGCCAGCCCATACTGCTGATGGCGTGTATTCTATTTTTGGATCTTATAAAAATAAAACGCTATATTTTGTGGTTATCAATCAAAAATTTTGAAAGCTAAAGTATGTACTCTCGCTCATCACTAAAAATGCTAGACGTTGTTGCTCGTCTAGGAAGCTTCAGCGCCGCTGCCGATGTGCTCCATAAGGTGCCTTCAGCGATTAGCTACAGCGTGCGGCAAATCGAACAAGAGCTCGGTGTAAAACTGTTTACTCGTCTTCCAAGAAAGGTTGAATTAACCGCGGCTGGTGAAGTCTTCATGGTAGAAGCTCGGCAAATGCTGCGCAAAATGGATGAACTGACGCATCAGACACGACGTACCGCTCTCGGGTGGCAAAATAGCTTAAAGCTGACCTTAGACAATGTGGTTAGAGTAGATAAACTCTCTGATTTGATAGAGAACTTTTATCAAGAGTTTGAATTTGCCGAGCTGCAGATCAATATGGAGGTCTATAACGGCTCCTGGGAGGCGATCTCCCAACAACGAGCGGATATCGTGATCGGCGCGACAAGTGCGATTCCTGTTAGTGGTGAATATGGCGTAAAG
>ASHK01000732.1 GCA_000695745.1 Vibrio madracius
ACGCTCTTCAGTATTGCGTAATGCGGTACAAGAAGTGCTACCCAATATTCCAGTGGTGTCTGGTAACTACTTTGGCTCGGTAACGGCAGGGTTAGCGCGTTGGGCTAACGTTTGTTTTCGATAACGGCTAGAACGTCAAAGGCGCTCAATATAGAGCGCCTTTGAACAATGTACCGATGCCGGTCAGTTAAACGCTGGCAACGGCCAGCTTTTGTCGGCGAAGAAACATCGACAACAAAAACAAACTAATGATTGCCGTCATGCCTTCTGCGAAAAGAATACTGGCCCAAATCCCATTTTCTGGGAAGAGGTTGGGTAGCAGTATGATACCAAGTGCTACAAACACAAACCCTCTCGCAAGAGAGATGAGTGTCGCTTGATTAGGTTTAGCAATGGCCTGAAATAAGTTCGCAACCACAAGATTAAGCCCATCAATGGTGTTGCATAAAAGAAAAAACAAGCAGCGCTGTCGCCGACAGTTCCACTAATTCGTTATTCTCTCCAAGGTAGAGACGAGCGACGGTTTCCGAGAATAACCCAATGACAATAAGAAACAGTAGGCCACTACCAATAGAAGTGACAAGTCCAAGCTTTAAAGTCGATCTGACGCGTTCAGGTAGGTTCGCACCATGATTAAAGCTAATGATTGGTTGACATGCCTGATTAATCCCGACGATGACAAACAGTGCAAACACACCAACGTTGGCTGTCAAACCATAGGCAATGATATAGCTCTCTCCAAATTGGCTCAGAAGCACGTAGTTGAACAAGAGAATCGTCAGTGCCGACGTAATTTCAATAAAGAATGTTGGAGTACCTATTTTTAGTATCTGGCTTACTTTATCGAGCCTAAAACCTTGCCAAGTGAGCCTCAGTTGTCCTTTCGCTTGCCAAAAATGAGTGAGAAGAATCAGTGCAATGACAGCTTGAGAAATAGCAGTCGCGTAGGCTGCGCCTTTCATTCCCCAACCAAATTCAAGTACAAAGAAATAGTCTAAAACGAGGTTGGTAACCGCCCCCGCAGACATGGCATACATCGCGAGTTTAGGATTGGTATCGTTGCGAACAAAGCAGGACATAACCCAAGCAAGAGCATATAGGACGAAGAATTTTAGCATGACAGCTAAATAGTCATGAGCCAGCTGTGCCATATAGCCATTTGCTCCCATCAACGCAATGATCTCATCTAACCAAAGTAGGGAGAGTGATACGGTTATGGTCGTAATGACAGCGGTAGCCAGCATCGACTGATTAAACAGGGTTTGTCCAACGCCGAGGTTACCTTTCCCAAATTCAATCGACATTAACGCGGCACCACCAATGCCAATCATCATTGCGATAGCAGTAAATAGAGAGAAAGCAGGGATGGTCAACGAGATGGCTCCCAGACCTTCTGCACCGACACCTTTACCAACGAACCAAGCATCACCCATAATAAAAATGGACTTTATGACCATCCCGGAGAGTGCTGGCAATAGATATTGAATGAACGACTTTTGAATAGGGTCAGACTTGAGGTTTATACTCATTGGTTACACAAAATGCCTAAAATGATGAATAAAGATAATGGTATTATCGTTACCTAAATTAGGATTAAAAAGGGATTATCTGCCCTTAATGTGGCACTATTYGAWCGTTCTTTTGCGAACTCTGCTGGGACTCCCC
>ASHK01000733.1 GCA_000695745.1 Vibrio madracius
TTATTGTTACAGATATAAGTAGTGTAGGTTTACCAAAATCTCGAAGTAGTGGTATGATGAGTTTTATACACGAATAAATAAAATGATTGGATACACCCCATAATGGTAATTAAGGCGAAGAGCCCAGCAGGGTTCGCTGAAAAGTATATTATTGAGAGCATCTGGAATGGCCGTTTTCCACCAGGCTCCATTCTTCCAGCTGAGCGAGAGCTATCTGAACTAATTGGGGTAACAAGAACCACACTTCGAGAGGTGCTACAGCGCTTGGCAAGGGATGGTTGGTTGACTATCCAACATGGCAAACCGACGAAGGTGAATCAATTTATGGAGACATCAGGTCTTCATATTCTCGATACACTCATGACGCTTGACGCAGACAACGCAACCTCAATCGTTGAAGATTTGTTGGCGGCTCGAACCAATATTAGTCCCATTTTCATGCGTTACGCCTTCAAAGCGAACAAAGAAAACTCTGAGCGCACGATTGAGCGCGTGATTGACTCTTGTGAAACATTGTTGAGAGCCGACTCTTGGGATGAGTTTGTTGCTTCTTCTCCTTATGCCGACAAGATCAAACAGAACATTAAAGATGAAGGTGAAAAAGACGACGCGAAACGACAGGCTCTGTTAGTAGCGAGAACCTTCAACTTCTATGACTATATGCTTTTCCAACGTTTGGCGTTCCATTCTGGAAACCAGATCTATGGCCTGATCTTTAACGGCCTTAAGAAGTTGTATGACCGTGTAGGTAGCTATTATTTTTCTAATCCAGAAGCCCGTTCGCTTGCTCTAAGCTTCTACAAAGAGTTGTTGGACGTATGTCGTACCGGGGATCGAGACAAACTGCCTCTGGTGATTCGCCATTATGGTATCGAGAGTAGCCAGATTTGGAATCAAATGAAGACCACGTTGCCGACAGACTTTACTGAAGACGACAGTTAATCAAAGAGAGGCCGCAATAGCGGCCTTTTTTGTACGCGCGACTGCGGAACTAGACAATCACCGTATTGGGTATGGGTTGATACAGCGCTTCAGCCATTTCTTTAATAATGCCATCGTAATTGACAAAGATAAGCTCGGATAACTCAGACGTCAGTTGGTACATAAATGCTTTGTCGAGGTCGACTGATGGGTGCTCGATTAAGGCTTCTATTTTGCCAATGGCAATGCTGTACATTGGCGATGGGATTGATAACGGCCCGACTAAACTCAATTGATTCACTTTGCGATGGATTTGATTGCAATAATGCAGTGCGCGTTGTTTGCCAAGCTCCGATTCAATGCTATCAATACAAAGTCTTAACTGGGTTAAGCAATCAAGTGAGTCAATAACACTCTGCCATAGAGTACGATACTCTTGCTCCAATTCATCTCGGTTCACATCCATCAACCACGCGACCAAAATGTCATTGAGGAGCAGTAATGTTTGGCGTATGAGTTTACCGTGTACGATCTGGTTTTTACTTACGCTGTGTTTTTTCCAAGAACGACTTAATAGCTTTATATTGCTATGCAATACTCGATACTTGGGCTTGTTGTCGACGTGAGCAATGTCCGTTAAAGCAAGGCAACACTCTTCCATTGCTACTTCAACCTTGTCAAGTTGCTTGCTCTTTTTCTGGTCAAACATCAACGTGTAGTGAGTAGCCGTGCGATGCTGTCTGATCAATGTGACCAACTCGCGCAGATGAACGATAAGTTGATATTTACGTTCCGTCTTCGCTTCGATGATTTTAGCGTACCGGTAAATGGTCGCGAGAATCGCAAACGATATAAGTAGAGACAGTAATACAAACATAACGACCTCCTGTGTCGAAAATATCTACTGTCAGTGTTTGAGCAAGTGCAGTGCCAAGTAATTATCTATTTTAAAACAATGAGTTTAAGGACTTTTTATTTAAGAGGAGTGCGACCAATTGGTGCAAATGCACACTTTGCGTGAATTATGTTACAAAAAAAAGCCAGCACGAAGGCTGGCTTATAGCAGTCAAAGAGACGGTTACATAACACGCATACCCGGCTGTGCGCCTTCGTGCGGTTCGAGAATCCAAAGCTCACTACCACCAGGGCCGGCTGCTAGGATCATGCCTTCAGACATACCAAACTTCATCTTACGAGGTTTTAGGTTTGCGACCATCACGGTAAGCTTACCTTCTAGCTCTTCTGGTTTGTAAGCGGATTTAATTCCAGAGAACACTTGGCGCGTTTCACCACCAATATCTAGCTGGAACTTTAGTAGTTTGTCTGCTTTTGGCACTTCTTCACAAGAAATGATTCGAGCGATACGCATGTCTACTTTAGCAAACGCATCAAACTCAATCTCTTCTGCGATTGGATCTTTACTCAGTTCCGTTTCTGTCTTAGCAGCTTCTGCTTTCTCCTTCGCAGCTTGCTCTGCCGCGGCATCTTCTTTCGACGCTTCGATCATTGCTTCTACTTTCTTAGGATCAATACGGTTGAACAGCGCTTTGAACTTAGTGATTTCATGAGCGGTTAGTGGCTGTGCAATGCCTTCCCATGTTAGCTCTTCATTTAGGAAAGCTTCAGTGCGAGCCGCGAGAGCTGGCATCACAGGCTTGAGGTAAGTCATCAGCACACGGAACAAGTTAATACCAACAGAACAGATATCTTGTAGCTCTTGGTCCTTACCTTCTTCTTTCGCGACAACCCATGGTGCTTTTTCATCAACATATTGGTTGGCTTTGTCAGCCAGTGCAGTGATCTCACGAATTGCACGACCAAATTCGCGAGCTTCATACAATTCAGCGATACGCTCAGCTGCGGCTGCAAATTCCTTGTAAAGTTCTGGCTCAGCAAAACTATCAGAAAGCTTACCTTCGAAACGCTTAGTAATGAAACCAGCATTACGTGATGCTAAGTTAACAATCTTATTCACGACATCGGCATTAACACGTTGCGTAAAGTCTTCAAGGTTAAGGTCAAGATCGTCGATACGGCTGTTCAGTTTCGCTGCGTAGTAGTAGCGTAGACATTCTGGGTCTAGGTGGTCAAGGTAAGTGCTTGCTTTCACAAACGTACCTTTTGACTTGGACATTTTCGCACCGTTAACCGTCACGTAACCGTGAACGAATACGTTGTTTGGTTTACGGAAGCCAGAGCCTTCAAGCATGGCAGGCCAGAACAAGCTGTGGAAGTAAACGATGTCTTTACCGATGAAGTGGTAAAGCTCAGTATTACTGTCTTTGTTCCAGTATTCTGCGAAATCTAGATCGTCACGCTTGTCACAGAGGTTTTGAAAGAACCCATATAACCGATAGGTGCATCTAGCCATACGTAGAAGAACTTGTCTTTTTCACCAGGAATTTCAAAACCGAAGTAAGGTGCATCACGAGAGATGTCCCACTGTTGCAGACCAGATTCAAACCATTCTTGCATCTTGTTTGCCGTTTCAGTTTGAAGTGAGCCAGAGCGAGTCCACTCTTTCAACATACTTTCAAATTGAGGCAAATCGAAGAAGAAGTGCTCAGAATCCTTCATGATTGGTGTCGCGCCGGATACCGCAGACTTAGGATTGATCAGCTCTGTTGGACTGTATGTTTCACCACAGTTATCACAGTTGTCGCCGTATTGGTCTTCAGACTTACACTTCGGACAAGTCCCTTTAACAAAACGGTCTGGAAGGAACATTTCTTTCTCTGGGTCAAACAACTGAGAAATAGTACGGCTTGAAAT
>ASHK01000734.1 GCA_000695745.1 Vibrio madracius
AAATCGTCAACGCAAAAAGCCGGGCAATGCCCGGCTAGAAATAAATATAGAGTTAGAGTTGAGCAAACGAGCCAGTAAAACTCACGCTTTCGTCGCCAATCGTCATTTCATGTAATAACTCTTGTTGCCCCGCTTCGCGGTTACTGATGGCAAATCGATATGCATTACCTGTTGTGGTTGTCACTTCAATGACAGTCGCATCGTCATTATCAGCCAGCGTTGTCACCGCTTCGACAAGACCACGGGCTCCCACTGAAGCTTCAAACTCTTCGTTAAAATAACCATGAGTTTCAAGTACAGAAGCAAATACATGATTCTGACCAGATTGACGCAAGATAAGTGCAGGCTCGCTGCGTAGATTGAAGTCTGGATCGTTAGCACCTAGGCGCGCAAAGTACACTTTTGAATCTGCTACCGCACTTGTTATCAAGCTGTAGTAGCTGTTGCCGTGTAACCAAGAGACAAGAGAGCTACCTTCAACGTTACCACTAGCTAAGTTCCATAGATGCTGATAACCAAAGTTTTCACCCATTGGGCGCAATGTAGATTCTGTGTTGTATTCAAAGTCGGTACGAATGATTTGACCAGAAAAGTGAACGGGGAGATCGTAAGAGTGCTCTTTGTCCGCTTTGATACGGTAAACGTCAATAACCAATGGTTTCTCGAATTCTTCTATGTCAGCCAGTAGCACTGAACGCTGCATATCCACGCCTTCATAGTACTCGCTGATTTTACCGCTCATACCTTGCAGTTTTGCATCATCAGCTTTAAAGAACTGCTTCGATCCAAAACGAGACTCCGCGGTTGCCGTGTCGAAGTTGTTTTGCGTTCTTTGATCAACGGTTACTGTGTTATGCGCGACCGTCTGCTTACAGTACGACTTGTTCTCAGGGATATAGCGACCACCAAACTTAGGCTCTACGTTTACCCAACGACCGAAACCATAATCGTGCAGAACTTCTTGTCCACGATTAAATACGCTTAAATGAAGCCCATCGTAATGACCGTGGTCAAGAGCAGAGTGATACTGGTGATCAGAGCCGTGTTGACCAAACCATAGAAGAGCCATCGTATCATCGTCTTGAGCATCGCGATGACGGAGAATAGTAAGTCCACCTTTCTCACCTTTAGGACCGTCAGTGACAAACAAGCTACCCCAGTTAAACGGCTTAATTTCATCCGCAGCATCAACTGCATCAGACAGTGTTTTACCTGCTGATTGAACCCAAACATCTTGTTGGTGGTTTGCCATGCTAAGCAGCGTTTCGCTTTGCTCA
Organism: Vibrio madracius; assembly: GCA_000695745.1. GTDB lineage: Bacteria > Pseudomonadota > Gammaproteobacteria > Enterobacterales > Vibrionaceae > Vibrio > Vibrio madracius. The sequence continues at coordinate 1,278 of ASHK01000734.1, forward strand.
TAGCGGTGGTAGCACACGCTTGTCGCCATAATAACGCCTTCATCATTAATGCTGATGGTTTTCGACGAATCGTTTAGTGCCGGTAGCGTGCCGTCTGGGAAAGCTGTAGAGAATACCGCGTAAGAAGTCGTCTTGATCACTGAGTCGTTAAACTCATAGATACCGATCTCTGGTTGACGACGCTCAATCGCTTCTGCGAACAGATAGATTGGACGCAGCGAGAAGCGGTGGTAGTAAGGACCTTCCATATAGTAGCCGTCTGGCGAGAACAGTTGGTCTAGCTGAGCTAGGAAACCGCCGCTTACTTTGTCAAGCTTCAGACCGTAAAGCGCTTTATCAACAGACTGTTGATCGTTGATCGCATAGCCACAAATACCCACAGCGGCTACTGCCCACAGTCCGTGGTTGTGTACGATATCGAAGTCGTGACCGTAAGTCACAACGAATAGGTCGATCATCTGTTTGAATAGGTCTGTTTCGATGTGTTGCTTTTGCTCATCCGAAAGCGTGTGGTACACGCAGCTGTATGCGCAAGATGCGTAAAGCATCCACATGTTTTCGTTTAGCGTTTGGTGGAAGATCTTACCCGGTGGGTTAGTATCACGGCTAACGTTGCTTTCCAGTGTTGGATAAACATTCGCGTACGCGGTTAGCATCTCTACGATGTAGTCACGGTATTTAGTTTCCTCAGTGATAAGGAACAAACGACCAGCTAAGTCGATATGAATATAGTTTTGCTTATGACGGTTATGCTCGTAACCGCCGCCTTCACCGTGGCCAGGGACTTCAATACCCACTTCAGCCATGTAGTCATTCACTTGAGCAATATCACGCGCTAGTTTCTTACCTAACAAGGTTTCCTTACCTAGATCTTTGCGCAGCTCCGCTGCTTCCTCAAAGTTCAATAGTAGTGGTTGATAGCTCATTTATAGTGTCTCCTGCTCAATCGCGAAACAGCCAACCCAAGAGTAGGTTTTGCCTGCGATCTCAGCATTGTTAGTTGTATCTTTAGTAACTTGTGGGTTGTTGCTCACCATTAGCGTAAAGCGAGAGGTTTCCGTCTCAATCTCTACCACTGACGCTTGCGCGTTGTGACCAACAACTTGAATATTTTTAACGCTGCCACGGGCACTGACCGATTGCTCAAACTCTTCGTTGAAGTAACCGTGTGTCTCAATTACCGATGCAAATAGAGTGTCTTCACCCTTAGTGCGAAGAATAAAGCTTTGCTCACTACGTAGGTTAAAGCTTGGGTCATTGGCGCCCGTGCGAGTGAAGATAACCTCGCCATTGTCATTCGAGCTGGTACCTAGCCAAGTATAGTAGCTGTCTTCTTGTAGCCAGCTGACTAGCGCCGTCTCGTTTGCTTCGCCTTGTGCTACATTCCAAAGGTGGCGATAGCCAAGCTCTTCGCTCAATACGTTGAGCTCTTTATGTGCCTGGTATTCAAAGTTGGTGCGGATCACCTGACCATCAAACTGATGCGAATAATCGTACTGGTGCTCACCTTCGCCTGTTAGGCGAAATAGATCGATGAGTAATGGCGCTTCAAGATCGTCATGTTTGAACATGAACACGCTGCGCTGCTGCTGTACACCGTCGTAGTGCTCATTAGCAAAAGCACTCATACCAACGATCTGCTCGTTGTCTGCAGCGAAGAAGTGTGGCAGACCGTGTACGCTGTCAGCACGCTCTACGTCAAAGTAGTTTTGGCACGTTTCGTCAACCGTCACTGCGTTGTGAGCAATCGTCTGACGAGCATAGGTTTTATTCTCGTCTAGGTAGCGCCCACCAAACTTAGGTTCAACGTTAACCCAACGGCCAAAGCCGTATTCACGAAGCACTTCTTTACCTCGATTGAAGTAAGAAATACCCAGCGTATCAAAGTTGCCATGTCCCATGCCGTGCTGACCATAGTTCATCACTAGCTGAAATACGTCTTTGTTCTTGTCTTGGACGCGCATAAAGCCTTGCGCACCACGGTCACCATTTGGTCCTTCGTTTAACTCAACGCTTGGCCAGAATGGAAGACCAACATCCGTCGCTTTTTCAAACGCTTGTGATAGCTCTAGACCACAGCCGTGAACCCACGCAGAGTCTTGGATCTTCGCCATACCGAGTAGGTTATCGTTGATACCATAGTGCTTGGCGTACTGACTTACTGCAACCTGCACACCCGCATCATTGATGCTCATCGTGCGAGATGCATCGTTCAGTGCTGGGAACTGACCATTCGGGTATGCCGTTGCAAGCATGGCTCAAC
>ASHK01000735.1 GCA_000695745.1 Vibrio madracius
CCTTTAACTTCCGAGTACTAAGTGCGTTAGTCGCAGGTCTGCTGTTTGGTGGTGCCATCCAGTTGGTCTTAGGATTTGGTAACGAAGCAACGACAGGTTTTGCTGAATTCATTTCTATTTTCGGCAAAGGCTACATCAAGCTTCTACAAATGATTGTTATCCCTCTTGTCTTCGTGGCAATGATCTCATCAATCATGAATGTGGATGGCAGTGGCGCCCTCTCTAAAATTGCTCCGAAAATTATCGGTATTCTCATTTTCACGGTAGCAATTTCTGCAGTCGTTGGTATCGCAAGCATCTATATCTTCGGAATCGATGCGAATGCACTAGTCAGCACTATAGGCACAAACAGCGCGATTGAAGCACGTGGTAACAACCTAATTGCGACTCAAGATGCCATGGCGAGCAGCGGTCTGTCAGGTCTAGTATTGTCTATTATCCCTGCAAACATCTTCGATATGCTAACGGGCTCGCAAAGAACGTCTACGCTATCAACCGTTCTGTTTGGTATGTTCCTAGGTTACAGCATTCTACAAGTTAAAAAGCGTAAACCTGAGAAAGTACAAAGCTTCGTTGATTTCATCAATGCGGCAAAAGAAGTGGTACTATCCATGGTTCGTGAAATCTTGAAGCTAACGCCATACGGTGTATTTGCTCTGATGACCACGTTCATGATGACTAACGACCTGTTCGCTCTTGCTGAAATGGGCCGCTTCCTAATCGCAAGCTACGTGGCTATTGCGGTCATGTTTGTCATCCACTTCGTTATGGTGTCAATGTTCGGTCTATCTCCAGCGAAATTCGCTAAGAAGTCATGGCCTGTTCTTGTGTTTGGTTTCGGTTCGCGTTCAAGTATGGCTGCTATCCCTCTAAACGTAGAGACGCAAACACAGCGCCTAGGTGTTGACGAAGAAACTGCAAACATGTCAGCGACATTTGGTACCAGTATCGGCCAAAACGGTTGTGCAGGTATCTACCCAGCTATGCTGGCGATTATGGCTGCGCAAGTCATGGGTATGCCTGTTGACTTAAGCTTCATTATCCAACTTGTCGCTGTCATTGCCATTGCCTCTTTCGGTATCGCAGGTGTTGGTGGCGGTGCGACCTTTGCAGCGGTTGCTGTACTTACTATCATGGGCTTAGACATCACTGTTGTTGCTATCTTGGTATCGATTGAAGCGCTAATCGACATGGCACGTACGGCACTGAACATCTCTGGTTCAATGTTGTCTGGTGTCGTCACTGCGAAGAAAAATGGCACACTTGACT
>ASHK01000736.1 GCA_000695745.1 Vibrio madracius
TCTAGATCGCTTTCATCGAGGTCGGCAAAGATGTCATCTTCAAGTTGCTGCTCTTCCTCACGCTTGTCACTGTCTTCTTCGATACCTGCAAGAAGGTCATCTGAGAATGGATTATCATCCTCTAACACATCAGCAGCGACAGCCGCCGTTGCTCCGCTAGCGGTTGCTGCCGCAACATCCGTTACGGTATTGGTATTATTCGTTTCTTGAGCGTTGGCTAACTCTGCTTTTTGCTTACGAGATCGCAATACCATCATCGCAAGTAAACCAACAAACAAGGCCGGGACTACCGCAAGCAAAGCGACGAACCATGGCTTCGCTAACCAAGTATCGAGCTTGCTTGGCGCCAGTCTTGCCATCTCTGCCTGCTTGCGTTTCTCTTCGCTAAGTTGTCGTTCCACTTCAGTGCGGATGCGCTCTTCATTGCTCACTTCCGATTTAAGCACTTCCACTTCATTTTGAACCTCAGACAGCATCAATCTCAGTTGATGATTGCGCTCTTCTAATGACAGCAGTTCACTCTCAGAGCGAGTCAATTCTTGTTGAAGTTTTTGCGTCAAATCCTGTGTCGATGTTACCGAGGGTTCAGCGTCAATCGTCTTTGTATCCGCAGTATTAACTTGCTCTAAAGTCGGCTTAGTTTGAACGGGTGATACTGGTTCAATCGTGGATTGTGACGCAGCGGGCTTCACCTTGGCCGCTTCATTCTCAACCGGTTTTATCGCTGTTGGTTGTGGAGAAACACTCTTATTGGTTTGGTCGACCGCAGGCGAGACCGTCGCATTCAGCTTGTTCTTATGCGCAGCAAGGACCGCTAAGGCCTCTTGTAAATCGACACGATTAATCTGCGTGCTCGATGGAATACGAAGCTCGCTGTTAGGCACTAACTTGTGAATATTATTTCGTTCAAATACCGCGGGGTTAAGTTGGTAGAACGCATAGATTGTCTGTTGAATCGTGGCGTCTGCTGGTTTGAATCGACTCGCAATAGACCAGAGCGTTTCATTAACTTTAGTTGGGCCGTAATAACGCGCAGGTGCGTCCGAATCTGCAATGGCTTGATTGCGAATGGGCTGTGAAAACTGTGGCGCAGCCAATGCTTCACCATTAGGACCAGTTAATCGAATAGTATCAGCGCTGATAGAGAAAGAAGTCGTCGCTCCTGCTAGTGCAAGTGTCACCAGCAAAGGCTTTAAAAAATGATG
>ASHK01000737.1 GCA_000695745.1 Vibrio madracius
AAATGAGGATGAAGATTGTAAATCAAGGTCAAAAAACATAAAAATGCTGTTTTTTTGATTTGTTTTTATTATCCTACTGCTCCTGACTATAWAAAAAAATCCTAAAATCCTATAATTGGCTCTGCAGTTATTCAGGGCCAAAATATCAGTATCCGTCGCGATGCGGCACTAAAAAGAAGAATGCAATGAGTAACATAGGCACTAAGTTTATACTCGGTCAAAAGTACATTTTTGACCCTAATAGCAACTCTTTAGTCGATCAAACCAATAACGATGAAGTAGTCCGTCTTGGTAGTAATGAAAGTCGCATTTTACTTCTACTTGCTGAAAGACCGAATGAAGTCGTCACTCGTAATGAACTGCACGAATTTGTTTGGCGAGATCAAGGCTTTGAGGTCGATGACTCTAGCTTGACTCAAGCGATATCTACGCTTCGTAAGATGCTGAAAGATCCTACAAAGTCACCGCAATTTGTCAAAACGGTGCCGAAACGTGGCTATCAGCTTATTTCTAGTGTTGAACGCTCAGTTCCTGTTGCTTCATCGGAAACCATCAATGAAGCACCTGTCGTCGATCTTGCTAAAGAATTACCTGAACCAAGCGCTACGTCAGTGATTTCTCACACAGAGCCTGCGATTCCACCAGCACCTAAAGAGAAAACACCACCAACAGTTTGGGCAATGATTGTTGCCGCTATTTTGCTACCTATTCTCGTACTGATGGTAACGAACCCTGCGCAATCAAGCTTTAAAGAACTAGGTATGGTTGAGAGCGTTAAAATTGTCACGCCAGAGAACCACCCTGATGTGTCGAGTTGGCAACCAAAGATTGAACAGTGCGTGGCTAAGTACATTGAAACTCACACCGATGACATGTTGCCTTTGGAAGTGATTGTAACCGGCGATCAGAGCGATCAGATTGCACTTAACTTTATCCATAGCGTCGAATTCTCGGGAGAAAATAGCACAATGCGCATTTTCACTGAGCAGTCTGACTTAAGCAAAGTGTGTAAGTAAGGAGTGTCCTGATGAAAATGAAATACGCTGCTATTTTACTTGCTCTATCTACTGCTCTAAGCGCATGGCTTTACTGGGGAAGTGACTTAAAAATCGAGCAAGTGCTAACGTCCAATGAATGGCAATCCAACATGGTTGGCATTATTGCCGCTCGCGATTACCCAGATACGGATATCGGCCCTCTCAGCCGTTTAGAAATGTCAGCCAACGTTAAGTACTTACCTGGCGGCGAGTATATTCGTGAATCTTCTATGCGCTTGTTTGGTAATGATCCAGAGTCCCACACTCTGATCAAGATTTCCGAAAAAGGTACATGGACCATTAGTGATAACTATCTGCTTATCTCACCGCGTGAGTTCAAAGACACAGCAACCGCTCAATCAGAAGAATTCACCCATGAGCAACTGGCGATGATTAAGCAATTTCTAAAAATGGAAGCTCAGCAAAGTCGTCGTATCGACATCGTGAACGAAAAGACTCTGCTACTCACGAGTTTAAATCAAGGCTCGTCCATCTTGTTCACCAACTAAATGCTGATATAAATCATCATAAAGGAGGCGAAGCCTCCTTTATTTTTTGTAGTGAAAATGTGTGGTTCCATAAAAAAACCAGAGCCGTGGCTCTGGTTTTTAGTTGGCGATCACAATAAGTGATTAGCCTAGCAAGCTGAGTGCTGCGTTTGGTGCTTGCTTCGCTTGAGCCAAAATTGAACTCGACGCTTGCGATAGGATTTGGTTCTTCGTCAACGCGGTGGTCTCTTTGGCGAAATCCGTGTCTTTAATGCGGCTCTTCGACGCGTTCACGTTCTCGTTGATGTTATCCAGGTTATTGATAGCGTGGTTAAAGCGGTTTTGGAACGCACCCAACTCTGCACGGTGACTATCTACATACTTCATCGCAGAATCAATAATCGCGACCGACTCTTGTGCGCCGCCCACTGACGTTACATCAATGTCGTTCACAGTCGCTGCTGCCGCTGCCGAGCTGCCCATATCCAACTCGCCTGAAGCAGCTAGCGTACCGCCAAATGTCAATGAACCACTATCGATGTCTTTGTTGTTACTCGCGAAAATTTGTAGAGCACCATCTTCATCTACCGACGCTTGCACTAGGTCAGTTTGGCCATTGATGTACGTCGCAAGCTGCTCGATATCATCGCCTTCTTTCGCCTTAATCGTCAGTGTCGTCATGGCGTTGCCTGCACTGTCATCCATGTCGATTGTCAGCGTTGAACTCGCCGCTACTGACCAATCTTTGTCTTTGGCACTTGCCGCTTGGTAAACCGAACCGCCCATGCCAGTGTTGTCAGAACGCATGTCTTTTAGACTTAGCATTACTGCTTCACCATTGTTTGAACCGATTTGGAATGACTGCGTCCCGTAGGTACCGTTAAGAAGACGGTTACCACCAAACGCTGTCGTTTCCGCGATGCGGTTTAACTCGTTGTTCAGTGCCGTTACTTCTTCTTGAATCGCCACGCGCTCTGCTTTTGAGTTAGAGCCATTCGCTGATTGTAGAGATAAGTCACGCATACGTTGCAGGATGTTGGTTGTCTCGTTCATCGCGCCTTCTGCGGTCTGAGCGATAGAGATACCATCGTTCGCGTTACGTACTGCTACATCAAGACCACGACTTTGAACGTTCAAACGGTTCGAGATTTGTAGACCCGCTGCATCATCTTTAGCGCTGTTGATTTTGTGACCTGAAGACAAACGCTCCATTGATGTTGCTTGTGCTTGGCTTGCACTGTTTAGGTAACGCTGAGCGGTCATCGCCGATACGTTAGTATTTACATTCACTGCCATGTTGTTTCTCCAATTGATTTTCCGATGTAGCGGTTTCCGACGTCTCGGAAAACCAAGTAGTTCTCTCAAAGTTACTTTCTTTATCGTCTTCAAAAAGAAAGACTTGAGAAATTTATTTATGGAAAATTACTTTTTTTACAGTGTTGAACCCAAATTGTGATAGGAAACATAAAAAGTGAAGTTTGGAAGGAAAAAAACTAAAGTTATTTATTAAAACCGTCGTGGCTTTAGCTTTGTAGTAAAGTCAGTGCAAGATTTGGTGTTTGCTTCGCCTGAGCGAGAATTGTCGTACTGACCTGCTGCAAAATTTGCTGTTTCACCATTTCAGTCGTTTCTTTGGCGTAGTCAGCATCTTTTATTCGGCTTTTAGAGGACGACAATTTTCTGCCATGTTTGCCAAGTTATTAATGGTATGACCCAAGCGATTCTGATAAGCACCAAGCTCAGCTCGATGGCCGTCTACGTATTTCAACGCTTGATCGAGTACCGACACTGACATTTGCGCACCGCCCACAGCTTCAATGGATAGATCATCCACTGTTACTATACCTTGTGCCGCAATATCCAATGTTTGAGCAAAGCTCCCAGAAAAAGTTACACCACTAGTGACTTGTTGGGAGTCGGCAAACAGCTGCAATTGCCCTTGAGCATTTACCGACGCTGAAATCGTATCGGTTTTACCGTTGATGTAGGTCGCGACCTGCTCGATGTCATCACCCACTTTTAGTTCTATGCTCTCTGTTTGACTGTTACCCCGTGCATCTTGATAACTAAAGCTCAGGTCCCGAGAGCCTGTGTCCACTCGCCACGATTCAGGTGCGCTATTTTTAGCACGATAAGCAACGCCCCCCATCTCCAACTGATCTGAACGCATGTTTTTTAGCTCAACTTGAATCGCCTCGCCAGCCTGTGCACCTATCTGAAACGTTGCAGTACCAAAACTACCGTTTAGTAACCTTTTACCACCAAATGCGGTCGTTTCAGCAATTCGATTTAGCTCGTCATTGAGAGCAGAAAACTCCTCTTGCAGTGCTTTCCTATCTTGAACCGAGTTTGACCCATTGGCGGACTGAAGCGAAAGGTCTCGCATACGTTGTAAGATAGCCGTAGTTTCATTCATGGCACCTTCCGCTGTTTGCATAATAGAAATACCGTCATTTGCATTTCTCTGAGCGACATCCAACCCGCTTATTTGAGCCTCTAGTCGATTGGAAATTTGCAGTCCCGCAGCATCATCCTTCGCACTGTTAATACGGTAACCAGATGACAGGCGCTCTAACGACTGATTCAGTGCTTGAGAGGCTTTATTGAGCTGGTTTTGCGCCGTCATTGCACTGATATTGGTATTCACGGTAATCGACATACAAATTCCGAAAACGAATGGGTTACTTTGTTATCGACAAGGGTAGTTAAAACTGAAGGGTAAAATTGAGAGGGCAAGTTCCTAGGACAACCGCCCTAGGAACAGAGACGCCGATTACGCGGCAATTTTCAGCGCCGCAAACATCTGTTGCGATGGAGCAAAGAAGTAAGCGCCAGTCGCCGCTTTAGTAAAACGTAACAGCTGGTCAGTCTTACCATCCGTTGCACCATACATGCTTTCTAACATCGCATCAAAATTGTGTACAGTATGGCAATATGCGATGAATAGAAGACCATGAGCGCCACTTACTGTGCCATATGGCAAACTGTGACGCACAATTTTCAGACCCTTGCCTTCTTCTTTGATATCGACACGGCCAACGTGAGATGCGGCTGGTACGTCATCAAGCTCAATAGAGTCTGGCTTAGTGCGACCGATGACTTTTTCTTGTGCTGCAACATTTAAACGGTTCCATGCTGGTAGGTTGTGCTCAAAGCGCTGCACCATAACATAACTACCTGCTGCATATTCACCGTCAGCCACCAACGCTACTTCAGCACGCTGCTCACCTTTTGGGTTTTCTGTGCCATCAATGAAGTCCGTCATATCACGAGCATCCATAAAACGGTAACCATAAGTTTCGTCGACAACGGTTACATCATCGGCGATCTGCCCCATTAACTTGCGAATCACATAAAAGTGTAAGTCGTGACGGTTCGAATGGCAGTGCACCAGAATGTCCACTTCTGTCGAAGGAGCGTAAATGTCGCCCTCACCCAGTTCAGGAAACGCTTTGAGTTCTGGCGGCATCGCGTGCTCAAACTGAGCCCAAAATGAGTGTGAAAATGCCACTGACGAAGTCAACGCTGCACCTGGTTGAGATTGATTCAACTCTTCGATTAACTGTGGTAACGCTTGCAGAGCACTTAGCACTTGCTGAGAGTTTTGATTTACTTTTAACTGCAAGTAAATCGCAAACGGTTCAGCATCTGGCGTAATAGCACTTTGTGGTAATGACATTGATCTTTCCTCTGTTTTTGCACAGTGTATTTTTAACTAGTTATTCGTAGTATGACCTTGATCAGTAACTGTCTTGATTTTTTTAGGAGTTTTTAAGCAATCTATTACGTGGCGACTGTTCACCAAATAAATAGCGAACCAACATAACAACACCAAAGTCACGGCATTGGTCCACGTAAACTGCCAATGCTGCAGATTCACTAAGTAGACGGTGTGTGCCAGTTGAAGTGCGACCACCAAGATAGAGATCCATCTTAGATAGCCAACGCAGTGATTCACTCTGTCAGAATCCGCTTTCCTTAACCCCACAAGCCACATTCCAACAACA
>ASHK01000738.1 GCA_000695745.1 Vibrio madracius
TCGATAGACCATCGACCATGGAGAAGTCACTGTGAACTCGAAGGTGTATAAACTTGGGGTCTGACATAATAAATCCTAAATTGCCACGACGATTATTTGGCGAATCATATTGTAACGAATCGTAATACTACGACCTTTGAAACGGATAACGCGAATTAGTCTTCAATACCTAATGCGCGTTTGACTGGTTTAAAACTTTTACGGTGCTCCGCAATGACACCATGCTGCTCAATAGCTTCAAAATGCGCTTTGGTTGGATAACCTTTGTGCTTTGCAAAACCAAATTGCGGATGTTGCTGGTCAAGCTCTTCCATTTCTTGGTCACGAACAACTTTAGCGATAATTGATGCCGCACTAATTTCTGCAACGCGTAAATCACCCTTAACAACCGCTTGAGCAGCCATAGGTAACTTTGGTGTTCGGTTGCCGTCAATAAGCACCATATCAGGTTGCACTTGCAGCCCTGAGACGGCTCTCTGCATTGCTACCATCGTCGCTTGTAGAATGTTCAACTCATCGATTTCTGCTGGTGAGCAACGCCCGACAGCCCAAGCTAGTGCTTTTTCCTTGATCTCCGGATACAGTGCCAGCCGCTTTTTCTCAGACAGTTTCTTTGAATCATTCAACCCTTCAATCGGCTTGTTTGGGTCCAAAATAACCGCGGCAGTGACGACATCACCCACTAAAGGCCCTCTGCCCACCTCATCCACACCAGCAACGAATGAGTAGCCCTGTGGATAATCGAAGGGGGGCAGCTCAGCATTTTTGTTCTTAGTTGTCATAACTTTCCAATTAGATTTAACACCGCATTTGCCGCTTGTTTATCGGCGTCTTTGCGAATCCAGTGATGCATTTCTGTGAACTTGGCAATCACTGCACTATTGTCGCTATTAAGAAGCGTTGTCAGCTCATTGTACAAGTTTTCTGGCGTACAAGCTTCCAACAGGAATTCTTTTACTATCTCATCATCAGCGAGAATATTCGGTAACGAGACGTATTTGGTTTTTACCAACCGCTTAGCTAGAAATGCCGTTATCGCATTCATTTTATAACCAACGACCATGGGTCTTTTTAGTAGCATGCACTCTAGAGCGACCGTACCAGAGGCCAGTAACACGACATCAGCCGCAGTGATAACATTGCGGGCGGTATCTAGGACAATATGAAAATCTAGCTGAGGTGCGATACTCTGCCACGCTTCAATGAACTGCTGCTTGCGTTTTTCGTTGACTGCAGCCACGACAAATCCAAGGTCTGGGTCGTCTTGATGCAATTTCACGCAAGTCTCAATAAACGGTTGTGACAACATCTTTAGCTCATTGCTACGACTACCAGGTAATACTGCCAGCCATTTTTTATCCGCCGCTAATCCTAATAGTTCACGCGCTTGCTTCGCATCGGATTCAAGAGGGATAGCATCCGCTAAGGTATGACCAACAAACTCGCAAGGAACTTGGAACTTGTCATAGAAGGCTTTTTCAAATGGTAAGAAAGCCAGTACAAGCTTCGTCGCCTCTGCAATTTTATGGATACGTTTTTGTCTCCAAGCCCAGACAGAGGGACTCACATAATGAACCGTTTTGGTTCCTGCTTTTTTAAGGTCTAGTTCGAGACGCAAGTTAAAATCAGGCGCATCAATACCGACAAATACGTCGACTGGTTTTCCGTAAAGTAAGTCACCAGCTCAGCTTTGACATGCAATAAGCGTCTCAAGCGTCCTAGAACTTCCACCAGCCCCATCACCGCCAGCTCTTCCATATCAAACAGAGACTCGCAGCCTTGAGCAATCATCTTAGGGCCACCGATACCAACAAACTCAGCATCTGGATATTGTTGTTTTATTGCTTTGATGAAGCCCTCACCCAGAGTGTCTCCAGAGAGTTCGCCAGCAACGATACCAATTCGCAATGGTCGTTCCATTACCAGTCCTTATTTTCGCCCAAATTTCTCGAATACCATAAAACAGAAAAAGACCGCTAACTAACTAGCGATCTTTCTTGTACTAACAAAGCCTACGTTAGCGGATAATGCCACGCTCAGTTTTTTCCAAAATATCCACTAAGCGTTGAACTGAAGTCCACTCTTGCGCCATTTCTGCAAGCACCGGTTTCACTTCAGCCAGAGTCTTACCTGAACGATAAATCTCTTTGTATGCTTTTTGTAGAGCACGCAATTCAGCCTTTTCGAAACCGTTACGTTTAAGACCAACTAAGTTAAGACCAAACGGAGTTGCGTGGTTACCTTGTGCTAGAACGTAAGGAGGGACATCTTGTACCACAGCCGAACAACCACCAACATATGCGTAAGCACCAACCGTACAGAATGGATGTATCGCTGACAATGCCATTACTCCAGCGTAATCGCCAACCGTCACGTGACCACCCAAAATTGCATTGTTACCAATATGAGTATGATTGCCTACAATCACATCATGGGCGATATGAGCATTAACGCAGAGAAGATTATCGTTGCCAACAACGGTCTGGGTCTTGTCTTGAACCGTTCCGCGATGAATTTGCACACTCTCGCGGATGACGTTTCGGTCACCCACCACAACTCGCGTATCCTCACCACCGTATTTTTTATCTTGGTTTTCTTCACCAATGATAGCCTGTGGGAATACTCGGTTGTCGTTACCTATTATCGTATGTCCTTTGATAACAACATGCGACATGATCTCATTGTTCTCACCAATCGTGATGTCACCCGAGATATAGGTAAAAGGACCTACTGTTGTATTAGCACCGATAGTAACGTTACCTTCAATAACAGCACTAGGGTGAATCTTAGCGGTTTCATGAATCATATTAAAACTCTCGACGAGCACACTTTAGCTCAGCAGAACAAACAATCTCACCATCAACTTTTGCGACACCGTTGAAGGCAGCAATGCCACGACGTTCCTTGATAAACTCTACTTCGATAATCATTTGGTCGCCAGGAACCACTGGCTTACGGAACTTGGCTTTATC
>ASHK01000739.1 GCA_000695745.1 Vibrio madracius
GAGTAACTGTCCGATACCACGCCTCATTAAAGGGTGGTCATCGACTAACATGACTTTACATTCGCTCACTTAGTGGCTCCTTACTTCTTTGAAACGTTAATACCACTTCACAACCATCGTTTTGCGCGGAATCGATTGTCAGATCCGCATTCAGTCGAGCTGCACGCTCTTTCATAATGCTCATACCATAATGGTCTAGTTTATGTATATTCTGCTCGAACCCTACACCATCGTCTTTAATTTTAACAGTAACAAGCGCATTTTCATCTTCGAAACAGGTGACCTTTATCACCGAAGCCTCGGCATGCTTCATCGCATTTAAGACGGCTTCACGGATCAGCTGCAAAATATGCACTTGTTCATTCGCCCCAAGCTCCAGCGACGACATTCGGTTATCTAGCTCTATCTGTGCCTCGGTCTGCTCATCAAGTTGATGCAGCATCTCAGTAATCGCTTCTCCGAACGTTCCTTCTTTGATTGACAAACGGAACGTCGTTAATAGTTCACGCAGCTGTACATAGGCGTTATCTAGCCCCTCGCGAATATCGTTAAGTACCAATTGCGAACGACTTGACGAAGCGTCGGTTAATTCCTTGGCAATAGAGCGATTCAATAGTGTAACTTGTATCTTTAAGTAAGACAGTGACTGAGCGAGTGAATCATGAAGTTCGCGAGCAATTGTGGCTCGCTCCTCCATTAAGATGATTTGTTCAGTCTGGCGCTGAGCTTTATTGTAGTAAATCGCTCGAGATAAAATCTGTACAAAGTTATCAATGAGTTTTTCATCAGGACACGGTAGGCCAACTTGGTATCTCAACTGTCCCAGTTCTTCCCCATCAAGATGTAGCGGTTTGATACGTTCAGCTTTACCGTTAAATTTTCCTTCACGCGCAATCCAAGGGTTGCCTTCTACTTCTGAGACTTTAATTTCCACAGCCGCAATACCTTCTACACTAGCGATGTAAGTCAATATAGCTCGAAAGTTCTCATGCGAAATGCGTGTCGCTGTCAGTTCTTGAGACGATTGATAGAGCACTTGTAGCGATTGATGAGCATGCTGAAGTTTGTGTGTTTTTTCGTTTACGGCTTGCTCTAACCCACGGTATAACTTACCAAGATCTTTAGCCATGTTTCTAAAGGCATTACCGAGGATCCCCAATTCATTGTCGGAGCGAATATCCACTTCTACATCAAATGAACGATTTTGCACCTGTTCACTGGCTGAGATAAGTTGACCTAAAGGTCTAACAATCTGTTTTCTAACAAATAGTACGACGTACACCGCAACCAACAATATACCACCAAGGCCAACGCCCCCCGCCCACGCAAGACGAATCAGTTTATTTTCAGAGTGTTCTTGCAGCTCCAAAACAAACAAATCGATACGATCAACAAAATCTGCCACTTGCATCAGATACTGTTCTCTATCATCACTTGAAAGTACGGCCTTCAACTCATGCCAGCGAATGATAAGGTTGTAGTAGTCTTGCGTGATCGCCTCCGGTACATCCCATGATTGCAGGGCTTTCATTGAAGGAGAATAGAGTGAACGTTCAAACTGCTCGACATGAAGGTAGTACAATGGCGAGTCCGATTGCATGTCGTAAGCCAACCGATAGCTTTGCATCCGCATCGAGCCAGAGACGTTCACTGCTTCAGCATCATTCAAACTCGAGGCTAATGTAAAGATGGCAAAGTTGGTGGTCGCCAACGACAGCAACAAGATAAGTATCATCGCTTTAGCTATGGTTCCGGTGACGGATTTATTCGGCTTTTTCATGATGTACGCATCTCACTTCACTGATTCTATTCTGTTCATATGTCCCGTTAAGCCGGACTCACACTATCGCTATCTATTGTCGGTAATTTATTGATCCAAAACAAGGATGCCCCCTATTTAACCCCTAAGAGGTATTTATAGAAATATGTCCAAACCTACAATTTATATGAATGTAAATTAAAGATTGTTAACAGTTTCTTGGGCTAGACTTTTTCTGTGGGCAGTTTTTATTGGTGAGATGAATGGTTGATATTTCCAAGCGACGCTTTTTCACGAGAAAGCAAATCGATACTAAGCAAGCGCGGCTGCCTTGGGTAAGGGACTTAACAACATTCACCGACCAATGTACGCGATGCAATAAGTGCGTTTCCGTTTGTGAGACTCAAATTATTAAGAGCGGTGACGGAGGATATCCTGCTGTCGACTTCTCCATCGATGATTGCACGTTTTGTTACAACTGTGCAGAAATCTGTCCAGAGCCTATATTTAATGATAGAGACAGCACCCCATGGAATGCAAAAGCAGCGATCAATGATCAATGTTTGGCGCATAACAACATTGAATGCCGCAGCTGCGGTGACAGTTGTGAAACCATGGCAATCACTTTCAAACTGAGAGTCGGTGGTGTTGCTTTGCCCCAATTAGAGATAGAGGATTGTAGTGGATGTGGAGCCTGTGTTTCAGTTTGTCCGAGTTCATCTATCTCAGTGAGTAATGTCTAGCACGAAGCAAAATTAAAATATTACAAAGAGAAAAAAGAACTATGTCACTAAACGAAGTGCACATTTCAAGTTTGGTAGTTCATTGCAAGGCAGAGCATCTTGCAGAAATCAAGGCGCAGATCGAGCAGTTCGACAACGCTGAGATCTATGGAGACAGTGAAGACGGCAAAATTATTGTCGTTCTAGAAACCGAGAATCAGGGTTTCGTCACTGAAACGATAGACGCTATCAACAATTTACCGAATGTCCTTAACGCCGCCTTGGTTTACCACCAAATCGAGCACGGGTTAGATGACGACGAACTTAACACTGGAAGTAACCATTCCCAATTAGAGGGTGAAGTATGAAAATGACAAGACGTGCGTTTGTGAAAGCAAACGCAGCGGCATCAGCAGCGGCGGTGGCAGGTATTACCCTTCCTGCATCAGCGACCAACCTGATTGCTAGCTCCGACCAAACAAAGATTACCTGGGACAAAGCACCTTGTCGTTTCTGTGGTACAGGCTGTTCTGTGCTGGTAGGGACGCAAAACGGTAAAGTTGTTGCTACCCAAGGAGATCCAGAAGCACCTGTCAACAAAGGCCTTAACTGCATTAAAGGTTACTTCCTCTCTAAAATCATGTACGGCAATGACCGCCTAACTCAGCCTCTGCTCCGTATGAAAGATGGCAAGTTTGATAAAGATGGCGACTTCACTCCAATTTCTTGGGACCAAGCGTTCGACATCATGGCTGAGAAGTGGAAAGCGTCTCTTAAAGCGAAAGGCCCAACAAGTATCGGTATGTTCGGCTCAGGCCAATGGACGGTTATGGAAGGTTATGCCGCTGCTAAAATGATGAAAGCAGGCTTTCGTTCAAACAATATTGACCCGAACGCTCGTCACTGTATGGCGTCAGCGGTGGTCGGTTTTATGCGTGCTTTCGGCATCGACGAACCAATGGGTTGTTACGACGACTTTGAAAATGCGGATGCATTTGTTCTTTGGGGTTCGAACATGGCAGAGATGCACCCTGTTCTTTGGACTCGTATCACCGACCGTCGTTTAAGCCACCCTCATGTTCGTGTAAACGTACTTTCTACTTACTACCATCGTTCGTTCGAGCTTGCTGATCACGGTTACATTTTCAATCCTCAGTCTGACCTTGCGATTGCAAACTTCATCGCCAACTACATCATTCAAAATGATGCCGTAAACTGGGATTTCGTCAACAAGCACACAAACTTCAAACAGGCAGAGACTGACATCGGTTATGGTTTGCGTGACGATGACCCGCTACAAAAAGCAGCGGCGCACCCGAACTCAGGTAAGATGACAGACATTACGTTTGAACAATACAAAGCTTCCGTTGCACCGTACACGGTAGAAAAAGCCTCTGAGCTGTCTGGCGTTGAACCAGAAAAACTGATTGAGCTTGCAAAACAGTACGCCGATCCAAACGTTAAAGTGATGTCTCTATGGACTATGGGTATGAACCAACATACTCGTGGTGTATGGATGAACGGCCTAGTTTACAACATTCACCTACTAACAGGTAAAATCGCCACTCCGGGTAACAGTCCATTCTCTCTAACGGGTCAGCCATCAGCTTGTGGTACTGCTCGTGAAGTCGGTACCTTTGCTCACCGACTCCCAGCAGATATGGTCGTTGCTAATCCTAAGCACCGTGAAATTGCAGAGAAAAAGTGGAAACTACCTGAAGGCACGATTCCACCAAAACCTGGTTTCCATGCTGTACTACAAGACCGAATGCTGCACGATGGCGTATTAAACTGTTACTGGATTCAATGTAACAACAACTTGCAAGCTGGTCCAAACATCAACACCGAACGTCTACCGGGTTACCGTAACCCAGAGAACTTCATTGTTTGTTCGGACCCATACCCAACGGCAACAGCGCAAGCAGCAGATTTGATCCTTCCTACCGCAATGTGGATAGAAAAAGAAGGGGCTTATGGTAACGCAGAGCGTCGTACCCAAGCTTGGTATCAACAAGTTGAGACCGTTGGAGAAGCGAAGTCTGACTTGTGGCAGTTAATGGAGTTCTCTAAACGCTTTAAGATGGAAGACGTGTGGCCAGAAGAGCTACTGGCAAAAGCGCCAGAGTACCGCGGTAAAACGATGTACGACATGCTGTTCAAGAACGGTCACGTAGATAAGTACCCTATTGAAGAAGCTCGTGAGCTTAACGATGATGCTCATCACTTCGGATTCTACGTTCAAAAAGGCTTGTTCGAAGAGTACGCCGCATTTGGTCGTGGTCATGGTCACGATCTGGCTCCATACGATGTTTACCACCAAGTTCGCGGTCTACGTTGGCCTGTTGTGGACGGTAAGGAAACATTGTGGCGTTACAAAGAAGGCTCTGACCCATATGCGAAAGCAGGTTCTGGTTGGGACTTCTATGGTAAGCCAGACGGCAAAGCTCTGATTATTTCAGCGCCGTACGAGGCACCACCAGAAGTGCCAGATGAAGAGTTCGACCTATGGTTATGTACGGGTCGTGTTCTTGAGCACTGGCATACAGGTACCATGACTCGTCGTGTTCCTGAACTGTATAAAGCGGTTCCGGATGCGGTCTGTTATATCCACCCTGACGATGCGAAATCTCGTGGTTTGCGCCGTGGAGATGAAGTGCTGATGGCTAACAAACGTGGTGAAGTACGTGTCCGTGTTGAAACTCGTGGACGTAACCGTCCGCCAAAAGGTTTGGTATTCGTACCATTCTTCGATGCTCGTATCCTAATCAACAAGTTGATTCTTGATGCGACTGATCCTCTGTCTAAACAGACAGACTTCAAGAAGTGCCCTGTTAAGATCACGAAAGTGGCGTAACAGAGTCAATAGGAATAATGGCTGCTTTAGCAAAGCAGCCTACGAAGAATTTGCCAAATGGCGGAGAATTAAAATGAAAAAACTGTTAGTCGCTATTCTTTCTCTTAGTGCGCTTCTTGTCGGTGTAGCTCAAGCAGAACTGAATAACCCAGGTGGTATCGGTGGAGTCGAATCTCTGCGCGGTGCTAGTGAACTAGAAGATACTCGTCCGGCGGACGATTTTAAGAAATACCCGAGAGATCAGGTAATCGAGAGTGATTATGTGTATCAGCCTCCACTAATCCCTCACCAAATCCGTGGCTATGAAGTATCGCTTAACGCGAATAAGTGCTTAGCATGCCATAGTTGGAAAAATGCGAAAGAAATGGGCGCTACGAAAGTGAGCGTAACTCACTATCAAAACCGTGAGGATGCGGTATTAGCGGATGTATCTCCGCGTCGTTATTTCTGTTTGCAATGTCATGTTCCACAGGCGGATGCAAAACCACTTATTCAGAACGATTTTAAGCGAGTCGATTCGTTACGTACTGAATAGCCATAGAAGTTAAGAGAGGCTATCTATGAAATTTTTAAAAGCGTTTTGGACGCGTCTTAAAAGTCCAAGCAAAGCAGCTGTGGGTGTCGTACTTTTCCTAGGCTTTGCTGGCGGCCTGTTGTTTTGGGGGGCGTTCAATACCGGTATGGAAGCAACAAATACCGAAGAGTTCTGCTCAGGTTGTCACGCGCCTATTGTAGCGGAAATTCAAGAAACGATTCACTATTCTAACCGTTCTGGTGTCCGTGCAATCTGCTCTGATTGCCACGTACCT
>ASHK01000740.1 GCA_000695745.1 Vibrio madracius
CGCTCTTCGAGTCAGGTCACTAAGCCCAATAACACTTACTAATGATGACATTTTGAGAATGTAGACAAACTGGTTACCCAGTGGCGGTAGTATCTGACGAAAAGCTTGCGGTAAGATAACCAGTCTCATCTTCTGCCAATAATTGAGGCCAAGTGACTCAGCTGCTTCATGCTGACCACGGGTCACTGCCTGAATACCGCCACGAAACACTTCTGCCATAAAGGCACTTTCCGCGATAGTAAGTGCTATCACTCCGGCCCAAAAATGATTGAGAGAAATGTCTAATAACGTGGGCATGCCGTAGTATACCCACAGTAACAAAACGAGAACCGGTATGGAGCGAATCACTTCGACATAGACTCGATTAATAGCTCGTAGCCAAGCTTCTCTGACAAGGCAGGAAAGGCGACAAGCAGACCTAAAAGCATAGCAAATACCATACTGAGCAAGGAGACATAGATGGTGTCTTTAAACCCCGCTAATAGGAAACCGAGGTTAGTTTTTCCTTGTTCCGTTGAAGGGTCGAGTACATACCAGCCCCACTCATAGTCAGAACAACCACTTAGTAGTGGCAGACACAAAACAACAGCAAGTAGTCGATAGCTCACAATCGTCCCTAATTATTCCTGAAAAATCCATCTGTTACTGCTATGTTATCAAGTATGTACCACTAATGTTTAATAATTTTAGGGACTATTCAATGAAGAAGTGGATTCTGGGCTTTATTATTACTTTTCTTTCTATCGGTCAGGTAGCAGCGGAAACGAGCCGTCTGCAAAAGATCTTGGATTCTGGTGTATTGCGCGTGGGGACAACTGGTGACTGGAACCCTATGACCATGAAAGATCCAGCGACCAATTCGTATCGAGGTTTCGATATTGATGTGACGACACAGCTTGCCAAAGATCTTGGTGTGAAAGTGGAATATGTGGCGACGGATTGGAAAACGTTGGTGAATGGCATTACCGCTAACAAGTATGATATAACGGGCAGTGCCTCACTGAATATGTCTCGTGCCAAAGTGGCGGGATACAGCCAGCCCTATTTCTATCTGGCATTTGTTCCTGTTGTCCAAAAGAAAGACTTAGAGAAGTTCTCTGATTGGGCAGATTTTAACAAACCTGATATTAAAGTAGCGGCCACACTCGGTACTGTACAAGAGAAGATGGTAAAAGACTTTTTCCCTGATGCAGAACACATTGTCATTGAAGCGCCGGCTCGTGATTTCCAAGAATTACTCGCACGTCGCGCTGATGTGTCTGTGACCTCAAATGTAGAAGCAGCAACGTTAGTCACCAAGTTTAAGCAACTTGCCATTGTGCCCGTGAAAGCACCTCGAAAGCCAACACCTATTTCGATGCTACTACCGCAAAGTGATCAGATTTGGATTAACTATGTGAATCATTGGGTGGAGCTGAAAAAGACACAGGGTTTCTTTGAAGAAACCGCTAAAAAGTGGGGGTTACAAAGCCTGTAATACAAGAAAAATGGGCGATTCACTCGCCCATTTTTTCATTACTCATCGCTTACGACTCGAGAGTTATCTGGTATCGTTAGCTCTTCGGTTAGTGCCGGTGTGGCAATCAGGTAACCGACCCACATTAAGGCTAAACAACCAAGAATCACATAACCAACCGCTGATTGAGCGACCACTGCAAATGCCGCAACAAGAGCACTGGCTAAACTGCTAATACCAATCTGTACGCTGTTTTGCAATCCTGCGGCCGTTGCTGAGCAATGTGGTGCGCTTGATAGGGCACGGTTCACTACAATCGGATACAGAGCGCCGTTTGCAACTGCTAGCAAGCAGAAAGGTGCTAGGATTGGCCACACACTGGTGAGCTCCCACTGACACGCAGCAAATACCAACAGTATAGCGACCGTTTCCAATCCTAGTAGCTGTTTCAGTACCACGTCATCACCTAACTTAGCGACTAACTTCTTGCCCATGTAACCACCAAGCATAAATGCGATAGTTTGTGGGATGAAGCTTAAACCGATGTCTTTTGCTGAATAACCAAGTTGACTCATGATTTCGGGCATACCTGTTAGGTAAGCGAAGAACGCCGCAGAAGCGACAGAGAACAACATTACGTTACCCACGTATTCACGTGATCCTAATAGACTCTTAAGATCAG
>ASHK01000741.1 GCA_000695745.1 Vibrio madracius
CCATTGTGACTAAGCTGTTCAATATTGTGCAGCCAGACGTCGCTTGTTTTGGTGAGAAAGATTACCAACAACTCGCGTTGATTCGTCAAATGGTCAACGACCTTGCTATGAACATTGAAATTATCGGCGTACCTACGGTGCGTGAAATGGACGGTCTAGCAATGAGTTCACGCAATGGTTACCTAACAATGGATGAGCGTCAACGCGCACCTGTGTTAGCAAAAACCATGCGTTGGATTAACAGTGCGATTCGCGGTGGTCGTGATGATTACGCCTCTATTATTGAAGACGCGAGTGATCAATTACGTGCAGCTGGCCTTCAGCCTGATGAAATCTTTATTCGAGATGCACACAGCTTACAACCTATTGGCAGCGATTCAACGCATGCGGTTATCTTGATGTCTGCTTTCTTAGGAAAAGCGCGTCTCATTGACAACCAAGTACTAGAACTGCAACAGCAACAAGCAGAAGCGGAATCAACAGAAGAAAGCTAATACCGCTTTTTGCTGCCCATTAGCACATCGTCATTAGATAAAAAAGGGAGGTCACTGTAACAGCGACCTCCCTTTTTTTGTTGTTGCTTTTTACACTTTAAAAGATTGAATCTTGCCATCGAGCTCTGCGGCGTTGTTTTGCATCATTTCTGAGGTTTCGAGCAGTTCTGTGACCACAACAACCGACGCTTCTACCAACTCCCTCACATTAGTCAGGTTTTGATTCATCTCTTCCGCTACACTGCTCTGCTGACCTGCTGCGGTAGCAATTTGGAAGTTCATATCATTAATCTGGTTTACTTGATTCACAATACCATCAAGCTCTACCCCCGCATTGGTGACAAGCTCAACACCATCAGCGGCTTCCACCACACTCTTTTCCATCAGTTCAACCGCTGAATTCGCACTGGATTGCAGTTGAGAGATCATCTCTTGAATTTCAACCGTTGCTTGCTGTGTGCGTTGAGCTAGATTACGTACTTCATCGGCTACAACGGCAAAGCCTCGACCAGCCTCCCCTGCACGTGCTGCTTCAATAGCCGCATTGAGCGCGAGAAGATTCGTTTGCTCTGAAATACCTTGAATCGTACCGACCACACTGCCAATTGACTCAACGCGCTCTTCAACTTGATTTACCGCTTGAGCAGACGCAGCAATATCATCCGATAGTTCACTCATTTTGGTCACAGTACCTTGAACAAAGCGTTGACCCGTTGACGCTTGTCCTGAGGCTTGCTCTGTTAGCTGAGAAGCATTCTGAGCGTGATCTGCCACGGTCTGAACTGTTGAGCTCATTTCGCTCATAGCCGTTGCAAGCTGGTCGATCTCGTGGAATTCCTCTTGAGAAGACTCTTTTGTCTCAGACATGCTTAATGTCATGACTTCGGTTAATGTCGCAAGCTCTTGAGACGTCACGACTTGGGTCTTGATGATATCTTGTAGCTGAACTCGAGTACGTTCAAGCTCTCTCGCCACATCGCCATATTCATCTTTGCAGTCCATGTTGACAGGCACTGTCAAGTCTTTGTCTGCCATACGTTTGATGGCATCACTTAGATATGTGGTCTGCTTTAACATCGTCCTTGCAGCAAATAACAAGAGAGCCACAAACAAGACGATCATCAGCGCTGTTTGCCAAACCACTTGAACTAAGTAGGCTTCATAATGTTGCTGGGCAACTTCTGTGTTTTGAGTTGCTGCAAGTAAAGAATCATAAAATGTACTGGCATCCCACAATTGCTTACTCACCAACAGAACCGTACTAAATATCATTAACATCAACATCTTAGGAACTAAGCGAACGTCCGTTATTACGCGCTCCCAAGGTTTAAATGCCAGTGTGGTCATTATCCGTTCTCCATTATTTATTATATAGTTAGGTTGTTTTACCTAACTTTGAGCCAACGTTGTTTACTTGTAAGTCATCTTTGCTAGAGGAAGTGGCATGCATGAGACCAAGTTATTTATTTCGAGCCTCGTATGAAAGCAAATGATACCAAAACTGAAACTAAGCCTCTGAGTTTATTATCACTTTTCCTGTCGTTTATGGCGCTATTTGTGATCTCAGCCTTGTTGTTTGCGCTATC
>ASHK01000742.1 GCA_000695745.1 Vibrio madracius
TAGCCTTGATGTCAGTGGATTTCTCTAAAATGTCGGCGTTTTTTTGATTTACCTCAGGTCTAGCACGTAAACAGAGAGTGTAAAGTGGTTGTCCCTGTTCCATAACGTGAAGAAATCCTATGACACTAGTAAATACCGACCGCCTTGTTAACCACTTTTTCGACCTAGTAAAAATCGACAGCGAATCCGGCAATGAAAAAGCCATCGCCGAAGCTATTGCTGAGCAACTTGGTGAGCTTGGTTTCTCTGTAAGCAAGCTTCCTGTACCAGAACAATACACCAACGGCTTTAATGTGTATGGTCGCCTTGAAGGTACGCTTGAAGGTAGCATTGTATTCAGTGCTCACATGGACACAGTCACACCAGGTATTGGCATTGAGCCAATCATAGAAGACGGCATTATTCGTTCAAAGGGCGACACTATCCTTGGTGGCGACGACAAGTCTGGTATTGCTGCAGTGATGGAAGCAGTACGCTGCCTTAAAGAGCAAAACCGCGAACATAAAACCATCGAAGTGGCTTTCACTGTGCATGAAGAAGGTGGCCTATTCGGTTCAGAATACTTCGACATGTCCTACATCCAATCAAACAATGCGATCGTACTTGATACCGGTGGTCCAATCGGAACCATCGTAACAGGCGCTCCGGGTCAACAAAAAATCGTCGCTAAAATCAAAGGTCGCCCAGCTCACGCAGGTCTAGCTCCAGAAGAAGGCATCAGCGCAGCAATGGTTGCTGCAGATGCCATCGCAAACATGAAACTGCTACGCATCGATTCAGAAACCACAGCAAATATCGGTTCTGTTAATGGTGGTCAAGCAACAAACATCGTTATGCCAGAACTTACTGTGGTTGCCGAAGCACGTTCACTCAACAGCGACAAGCTAACCGCTCAAGTTAACCATATGGTTGAAACTTTCCAAGCGTCAGCTGAGAAGTTTGGTGCAGAAGTTGAGATCGAATCAACACGCGCTTACGATGCTTTTGTTATCGCAGAAGACGACGCACATGTACTGAAAATCAAGCAAGTTTTTGAAGCAAACGGCATCGAAGCCAACACCAAACACACAGGTGGTGGTAGTGATGCAAACAACTTCAACGGTAAAGGTCTGACGACTGTGAACCTTTCTACTGGAATGGCAAAAGTACACACGACTGAAGAATACATCGCTATTGATGATATGGTGAAAATCACCGACTTCGTTATTGGGTATGTTACTGCTTAACGTTTAAAGTAAGAGAATAGCCTCCAATGGGAGCTATTCGTTACGCCCTTTATTCGTTTATTGCTAACCCCTGAACTTTCAAAGCCATTTTTGCTTTTAAGCGGGTTACCGTCCGGACGTACAATTTGAGAAGTGGTATCTTTAATATTAACGGCTACGAGTCGACAAGAAGAGTACTTATCCTCATCAAAGCTAAAGTTAATTGACTGATTGGTTCGAAGCAGTGAGTTTCTATCTTTTGGCTTGAACAAACTAGAGGAATCAACGTCACTATCAAGTTTCGTTAGCGGTACGATTTCTCGCTCCATAACACCTTCGTCATTTAAGCATCGTAATACAGCTTTCACTGTTCCCTGCTCCGCATAGTCAGGAAAGGTTGTCGAACCCCATGTATTGGTAAACTCGTTAATTGAAATACTCTTATTGTGAATCTGACATCCTGCACCAGGCAGATTAACTGTCAGCTTACCGCCTAAGCCAACGATGTAGAAGTTTTGCTTATCGCCGCGTTCAGCCAATACATCACGTACATTGTCTACAGTACCATCCGTGCCAAGCTTCTGTGAATATCGTCCTTGCTCTATCGCGTCCTCAAAACTACAACTAAACAGGTTACTTTGCTCTGGGTTCTCTTGCTCCAAACACGCTTTCAAGTTCTTGCTATTGGGCTTGAAGAACGTTGAACACCACTCAAAAGCAGGGTTCTGCTGTTTTAAATCTACGTCAGTGCCACGAAGTAAAATTCCGTAAGCGTCGGGTAAACCGTTGTCTCTAAAGTGAACTGGAGTATAAAAACGAGTCGCTTTGAAAGTAATAGTTCCTATGTAGAACCCACTTTCGAGCTTGGTTTGATCAAACATGGCTCGATTACTTGGTTCAGTCGGTAAGATAGCGCGTTGCCCATCTACCTCCCAATCCAACTCGCTAGCATCAATACCCGCGACATTAACCGTTTGCAGTTTACCGCCAACACGCACGACTAAGTCACCTACATCTCTACTTGATGTCGCTCGCTGCTGGTACTTCACCTGTAGCGTATAAATGGCGCCTGGAACTGTAGGCACTATGGTCTTAATTCTCACGTTAGCTGGGTTAGCTGTCGTATCAAGTGGAAACTGGTGTTCACCGTTATGGTCAACAGTAATCATTGAACCATTACAGTGCCTCGAATTTGAATCTAACTCAGCAATGTAATCGACACTGTCACCATTAATGTCAAAAGGCGCTCGGTAAACCGACGTTTTGCCTACCTCTAGTAGCGGCGGACATACCTCATTAACAGCAGAGCGTATATCTGAAACGCTCATCCCCATTTCCTTTCTCAATGACTTGTATGTTTCTTTAGTTAACATCGCCTTGAGTGTAGAAACAGTCCAAATAGTTTGGAACTTTTGCGTCCCTTGATCTTTCGTCGTGTATACGTAGGTATAGTCGCTTTTTTCGACACCATTGTCTTTTTGATTTAGGCGTAAATCTGAGTTTTCTTCCCCACCTTTATTAAAGTGAATAAGCTTCCAGTTTCCTTTATCTTGAACAATAGTCGTATCTTTCGGCACATTAACTGCACCAAAGTACTGTGAGTAGTTGTCTGTGATTGAAGAACTGTCAAATGGTGATGATAAGACTGCCGCACTCCAAAACGAACTAAGTGCAATAGTAGACATTAAAATTGATGGTCTGAGTTTCATAAGTAAATAGCCTAGCCAATTGTATTTACACTCAGCGGTGCAGCCCACACTTGCTCGTGTGCTGTCACTTTGCGTCCTAGCTTCGCAACTAGTTTGCCTTTGAGTAATCCGTTACCTCCTTATGAAAACATATTTGTTGATAGCATTATGAGTATATGCACCTATGCATTAACAAAATTCTCACATATGTAACACTTTGTGAAATATTTCATTTTACTCGCTACGATTATTTGATTAAGTTCTCAAAATTCCTGATGAATGATAAAAACGCCTCGTGTTAAAGCCCCTCCAACTTATCGATTGCTTCCCTCGCTTCTTTTATGGAGCAGCCTGATAGTGCCATCAACTTCGCTAATGTTATATCTGGATACTCACTCAGAACTTCATCGATAGGAGATTTGTAATCGACTAATACTTTCTCAATTGCGACCGATATCCAACCTACTCCAGCCTCTAGTGCGAATGATGCTAATTGCTCTTTACGACCAGTTACGAGCCAATTACGCGAGCGACGGATACGTTTGAGAGTGCATCCGGATAAAGCAGCGCTGGCGATAACCTGTGCTTTGTCCTCGACTCGATGGACAAAACTATTCAGACGAACTGATATTAAAAGCCGCGAT
>ASHK01000743.1 GCA_000695745.1 Vibrio madracius
TGGTTTTTACTTCAACTTGACTGCGAATAACGCCAATCAAGGCTGGCGTGGTAGCGCCAGCTTTCTCTGCGATGATTTTGGTTTTAAGTTTGTCATCAACCAACGGATATTTAGAACGATCATTATAGCGACCAATGTAACTATGGTTACGCTGGTTCATACCCATGATGCCGCGTTCACGTAACTTAAAAGGACTGGTTAGCTTTCCTAGCATAAATTAGTCCTCCGTCAGAGGTTTGAAACGGCGTAGCTCAGTCAGACGGTAGCCTGTGTAAGTACCTAGCATTAGGATACCGCCAAGGATAACCAGTTGCAGACCGATAAAGTTAAACGTTAGGTGCTGAACGTAAGGGTTGGTCATTGCTAGATAAACCAATACAGCCGTTAATAGTGAACCACCACCTTGCAACACAACTTCTTTCGCGCCTTCCTCTTCCCATAGAATCGACATACGTTCGATAGTCCAAGAAAGAATGATCATTGGGAAGAAGGTGATTGACAGACCCTCGGTGAGACCAATCTTAAAGGCCACGACGGTAAACACAGAAATAATCAAAATAACGGTAATGATGACCGCTGATATCCTAGCGACTAACAGTAGGTTGAGCTTGGAGAGATAACTTCGAATAACCAGACCTGTGCCGACAATCAATAGGAAGCCGACAATACCAGTGACTAATTGAGTCTGAACAAAGGCAACGGCAATCAGAACTGGCATAAAGGTACCAGAAGTCTTAAGGCCGACCAGTATTCTCAGGAATACAACGATCAATGCGCCAATCGGGATCAGCATAATAGTTTTGAACATAGCTTGCTCTTCGAGCGGTAAGCTATGAATTGAGAAATTTAACAGGCCGTCAGCATCGACTTTGCTGTTTGTCGCCTCTTGAGGAGACACCTCTTGTGAAATCATGGTGAAGTGAACTTTACTGTCTTTACCACCAACCACATCAAGTAATGACACGTTGGATTCATCCCAAACCAGTAAGTTCTGTTGTTTTTTACCTTCTGCAGACTCAGGAGAGAAAATTTGCCACTTCTTACCATCCCAAACTTGCAGCATTTGCTGACTTGACTGACGGCGACGGCCGTCTTCAAGTTCAATTACCCCAACGACTTTGCTCGGCACGCCAGCATAAGCAAGTAGCTTCGAAGCCGCTTCTAACTTAGTCATACTATTGAGGATCAGTGCAGAGTTTTGGCTGTCACTGTCATTGAGGGCTTTGATAAGTTCGCGAGTAAAGGTGACATTGTCAGAAGAACGGGAGGTTGCGCGATCAACTAGAGCAATAGCGGCGGCTTCTTCTGGGCCATCAAAGGTAGGTTTGGTGATTTCTTCGGTTGGCGGTGTCGAGTTAGCGAGTGCTTGGTCATCGACAAGAAATTGAGTTTTATAATAGATGGTTTGTGGGCCTTTCGCATGGCGGATTGACCACTCGGCTCGACGTCCAGCATCAGAATCAACGTAAGAAACCCCATAACCTGGTGATGATGCAGACTCACCAATTAACGTGAAACCTTCTTGCGTATACGGTGCCGCTAACGAGACTTTTGCGGGCTTGCCAATGGCGTTAAATTCAACTCTGGCTTCGATATCCCAGACTTGACGCGTTTCGCCGGGAGTCCATGGAACGCCGTATGTCTCATGCCTAATGACACTAAGCGCAATACCTACGGC
This sequence comes from Vibrio madracius, assembly GCA_000695745.1. Taxonomy (GTDB): domain Bacteria; phylum Pseudomonadota; class Gammaproteobacteria; order Enterobacterales; family Vibrionaceae; genus Vibrio; species Vibrio madracius. The sequence goes on from ASHK01000743.1 coordinate 1,679, forward strand.
AATCAGTAAGCCTACTGATAAGTAAAATGGAATACGTGAAGTCATAAACAACCTTATTATTGTAATTGCTTTCCCTGAAAGTGTTATCCAAAAGAGATTTATTTGTTAGATGAAAGTATATATTGCTGACTTACATCCACTAAAGCAATATCTTTAATAAATTCTCTTCCTAGTAATATAGGGTGGGTCATTTGCGAGCGATCCGCCAGTGTAAATTGCGCTTTTTCATGGATTTTTCCTACACGGATCCACAATTCAACTACCGCTCTTCGTTCCATTTCATCGCTGGTAGATTGGCGAATTTTAACGTATCGAAGAACAGGCGCTTCAATCCAGCGTTTTTCTTCTTCTTTGACCTTGTCACTAACTAAATGAAATTTCACCCATTGCTTGCCATCTCGCTCAAACGCCTGAATATCCGCAGCATTTAAAGAAGACGTTGCAGCGCCAGTATCAACACGAGCGTTAAACGTTTGCTTTAAAACATCAAGTTTTACTTTTTCAACCGAACCCAATATCACCGGATTGGATATTGACGGTACAGCGACGATAGCTGGCAGAGGCTTAGATTCATCCATCTTTTCTAATCCTGCCGCTTGATTGGTCTCAAGAACTTTAATTTGTTCGTTAAGAGCGA
>ASHK01000744.1 GCA_000695745.1 Vibrio madracius
TGATAATCATCCTTGTGATTGCTTAGATGATCAGATCATGAAATTTAAAATTAGTTCAAAAAAATCCCCAAGCCGTGGCTTGGGATTTGTGTATAAGAGACAGGCATAACGCTCCCTTTTTTAATGGGTGACGTAACAGGAGCGCTAGTCTGCGATTAGGTCGTAATGGGTGCGAAGAATATCAATAATTTCTTGTTTTGGATTACTACTTAATTCAATGTTACGTCCGGTGATCTTCTCTGCAATTCCAATATAGGTGTTGGATACGTCCATAAGTGCAGAGAGAGGAAGTTCGTTGTCAGCAGCGAGTGCCTCACGTTCTGGCATACGCTCTTTATTCAAAAGGATATCAGGGTCAGGGAAGTGGTTTAGCAGGAACTGACGGAAGCCTTCTTTTGAGTTCTCAACAATCTTGCCTTCTTGATACGCTTTAGTATCCCAAATACGGGAAGAATCTGGCGTACCGACCTCGTCCATATAGATGAGCTTTTCTTGGCCTTTTGAATCGGTGACGTAGCCGAATTCAAACTTGGTATCCACAAACGTTTGGTCGATGGCTTCTAGAGCGTCACTGATAACAGAGAATCCATCTTTAAGAAGTTTTTCATAGCCGTCGATGTCTGCTGCGTTCGAGAAATTAAATGCTGCGAAGTTGTCACTAATATTGTCACGAGTGATGTTGACATCGTCCGCCTCAGGGACGCCAGGGATACCACGCAGGATACCTTTTGTTGAAGGAGTAATCAGTATCTCATCCAGTTTGGAATCTTTCTTTAAGCCTTCAGGTAAAGTGATACCGCAGAATTCGCGCTCGCCTTTCTCGTAAGCTCGCCACATAGAACCAGTAATATATTGGCGACAAATAGCATTCAATCATTACTGGTTTTGCTTTTTGAACGATCCAAACAAATGGGTGAGGGATGTCTAGGATATGACTATCCGCTAAACCATTATCTTTGAACAGTTGGAACCAGTGGTTAGAAATCGCATTAAGCGCTGCACCTTTGCCCGGAATCCCTCTTAAGTTACCTTCACCTCGCCAAATACAATCGAAAGCAGAAATTCGATCACTGATGACCATAATGGCTAACGGTGCATCTTCCGCAACATCATAGCCTTTTTCCTTGATTAGGCGGCGGCTATCTTCTTCGGTCACCAATAAACCGAACGAACCTTACCGCTATGAACAGGCTTATCAGTGCGGATTGGTAGATCATCGTTTACAGCTAGAACTTGATCAGCGAGACTCATGGAGACATTCCTATCTAATATTGTGTCGTACAAAGTGCGACGATTATGGGAGAGTGGTAATACTCATTACTGCACGCATCATACCAGAACTATTTTATGCTGCCAGAAAAATAGCAAACGTTTGCGTAATTTTTACTGGCGTTGCTTACAGACAGGGTAAAAAATGGTAAGCACTATGGAACAAGTACTTACCGTCACTAAAAAGGGGATTACATGATTTACTTAACGAGTGGTTGTATTGGGATTAATGTAAATAACTGTCTTTGCCAAGAAAGATGACTTCGCATTGATAAGCCGCTGCTAGTTGCTGAAGTTGATTTTGCTCTGATGTTGAGAATTCACCATTAGCAATAACTGCACAGGCATTGCCTGAACGAATCGCTTTCTTGACGACTTGATATTGAGACAAGTGTAACGACGCTTTCATCTGAACCATGTGGTTACCCAGTTTATGAAAGTGCATGACCTGTCCTACTGATGGGCGAGGGCATTCTGCCGTCAACAAAATCCACTGTGGTTTAGAAGCCAACTGAGAGACTTTTTCAAGTACATCATCCTGAATTCGACGAAGCTGTTGTGACGTTCCTTGTTCATCAAAAGCTCGGTATTGGTTTGGAAGATTGTATTGTGAGTGAATTGTATTATTGAGCAACATAACCCTGTTCCTTTATACATGCTGTATGTGTATACAGTAGTTTTTGAGGCTAAAAAGATCAAGCACTTTTTGCATAAAAAAACGACGAAAAAATATAAGTGCATGATTTATATAAGTTAAATTATTGATATGGGGAATGAGTTTGTCTCATACTTTTCGTCTTTTTTAACGGTAGGGGAAAACTACTGTATAAGAATACTGTATAGGTTCATGCTTCTTGATTGGTGTTGATCGTCTGAAGGTGATGAGAAGGGGGATACAAAAACGCCTCTCAATGAGAGGCGCGGTTCCTTTAGGCTTGAGCTGACGATCGGTTTCTATATTCGATTTCTGCTTGATTGAACTGCTTAACGTCCATAATGGCGAAACTCAGACACTTTTCACATGAGTGATGACATAGTCCGTCTATATACTCATGTTTGGTCACAAAACTTGGCGTTTGGCACCAATCACAGAAACCTTCGATAGTGAATGTATGCATTTTTACTCCCCACCCTTATTTGTTCGGGTGTTATTATCGGGACGTATTATTACATAAAATTGCATGCAATGTTAAATAAATGTTTCTTAAATTGTTTCAAATATTTTTCAGTATTACCATTTTCTGAGAAATCGGATATCAATGGATTTTTTGTGTGGCTTTGAGGTGTTCTATGATGAATTTGAAAGCGAGATTTAATTGCCTCATCTCTTCATCACTACCTTGGCATCCGGGTGATACACGCGACACAATTGCTTATAACGTGCCTTCACTTGTTTCGGTGTTAAGTTGTTAATTTGCCCTGGAGTAAAGCCAAATCGGAGGTAGCGTCGTTAAGCACCGTAGGTGTTGGTTTTGATGTTGTTGAGGCCGCTTTTTTCTGAAAACTCGCTGCGCTCTTAAGTTGTATTTTGAGCTTAGTGATCTGGTCTTGTTGTTGAGCCAGCCTGATTTTCATCTCTTTCATTGAGGAATCCGCTAGTCGATTCGCGCTGCTAAACCTTTTGAACAAGAACAAGGCAGTCAAGATACTGCACAACAGCAAAGCAAGATAGATGCCGTGTAATGACCAATCAGTCGCTGTTCTAACGGGCAGTGAGTTTAGTTTTTTTTGCCGGTGTTGGTGCGCTTGTTACTGACTGCTCTTTGCTGTTTTAGTGCTTCGATCTGCTTTAGTTGGT
>ASHK01000745.1 GCA_000695745.1 Vibrio madracius
TTTTTTTAATACCTTAGCGGTTCGGTTTAACGCAGAGATGCATTAATGTCAGCGAGAACCTGCGCTGGATTTTCTGCCTGTGTAATTGGACGACCAATCACAAGATAATCAGAACCCGCCTGAATTGCCATCTCTGGTGTCATAATACGTTTTTGGTCACCAACCGCTGCGCCAGCAGGACGAATACCAGGAGTCACAAGTTTAAATTGTTGGCCCAGTTCCGCTTTTAACATACTGGATTCTTGAGCAGAGCAAACCACACCATCCAAGCCCGCGTTCTTAGTTAAGTTAGCCAAGCGAAGGACATGCTCTTGAGGCTCAACATTAATACCAATTCCTGCTAAATCTGACTGTTCCATGCTCGTTAGAACCGTTACGCCAATAAGGAGTGGTCGCTCTTTGCCATACGGTTCTAAAATCTCGCGTGATGCTGCCATCATACGCTCACCACCGCCTGCATGAACGTTCACCATCACACCCCCATTTCAGCCGCCGCACGTACCGCCTTTGAACAGGTGTTAGGGATGTCATGAAACTTAAGATCTAGAAATACAGAGAAGCCTCGTTTATGAAGTTCTCGAACGAACTCAGGACCAAATAGTGTGAACATCTCTTTGCCCACTTTTAGTCGGCAAGAGCTTGGGTCAATTCTATCGACAAAAGCTAATGCATCGGCTTGGTTATCATAGTCCAGTGCAACAATCACTTTTTGGTCAATCATTTTCGCTCCTAATTGAAAGTTGAGTTTTACTCAAAAAAAGCAGCACATAAGTGCTGCATTAAAAATTCTGTGTTGGAGGCTACTCGCCATCCAGTCCTCGTATCGGCTTGATCGTACCCCATCCTTTACATGAAGGACAATGCCAATATAACGAATGTGTTGAAAAGCCACATTTGCGGCATCGATAGTGCGGTTTCGTTTTTAGCTGCTCACCCACTAGAGATTGTAAAGTCGTTAAACTCTCTTTAGCTCGTCCCTCTTCGGCATTTGCCAGATGGTAGTCCATTAGGCGATAGAAGCCTTTCATGGTTGGACTGCGAACAAGCTGACGAGTAAGCAGGGCTTGCGCTGCTTCTGTTCCCTCATGGTTAGCAACAAGTTGCGCTAACATAAGTTCAGCGGAAACACCGGCTCCTTTTTCGATGCTGGCTCTTAAAAACTCAACCAACCCTTGCTCTTGTCCCAAATGGTGATAGCACTCCGCGAGAGTTGGTAGGACTTCACTAATAAAGTCTTTGTCTTGTTCTAATACTGATTCCAAATACGACACAGTTTTAGCATAATCTTCATCTTCTAAATAAAGCTTACCTAAAGAAATGCTAGCGCGAGCGCATCGTGGGTCGACCGCAAGAGCCTTTTTAAAGTTTTGCACCGCTTTATTGGTGTTACCATCCGCTTTTTCTATCATTGCCAGCTCACACCAAAAATGAGCGATACTGTTCTTTACTCGCTTCTTGCCCATTTTTTGTAAGGCGGTGGCGTACTCAATGGCTTTATGCCATTCACTGGTTTGCTGATAAATGGCCAATAGTTGCGTTAAAGCAGCTTCACGATGCTCAGGCTCATCAACCAATTGAACGAAGATTTTTTCTGCACGGTCTAAAAAGCCAGACACCATATAGTCTTTGGCAAGCTGTTGTAGTGCAAGATTTTTCTGATCGATAGTCAAACCAGAACGGGAGATAAGATTTTGGTGGATTCGGATGGCGCGGTCTACTTCACCGCGAGAACGAAATAGGTTACCCAGAGCAAGGTGGGTATCTATCGTTTCATTGTCGACTTGTAGCAGCTCGATAAAGTGATCAACCGCTTTATCCGATTGATCGGAAAGCAATAGGTTAAGGCCCGTCATATACTGACGAGATATCTGATGCGATTGCTCTTGTCGATCATGCTTCACACTGCGTTGCCCCATGTACCAACCATAGGCCGCGGCTATTGGAAGAAGCAGGAATAATAGCTCAAGCATTTAGTAAATCGACCCTAACCTTCTCATTTGATCAGCTCTTAGTGCTAACCACTTCTTTAGATTCAGACGGGCTTTTGTTT
>ASHK01000746.1 GCA_000695745.1 Vibrio madracius
GTATGCACGCATGCGAGAAGTTACGTCGTACTCAGCTTGGATTGCTGTAGTTGCGTAGATAGTTTCGCCTTGGAAGCCAGAAGCGAGAGCTTTGTCACCATCATATTTAACTGACTCGTAGTTAACAGATAGTTTAGGCTGTTTGATAGACCGTAAGCAAGGATAGCTTCGTACGCTTTAGTGTCGTCCAGTTTTTGACCTTCATAGCTGTTCATGTAATCGTTCATTGCATAAACACCAGCTACGTAAAGACCTTTACCGTATGTACCATACTTAGCTGAAACTAAGTTAGAGGTAGCTTTATCATCAATAGCTACGAGAACATCTGATACAGAAGTAATGTCACCGCCAGTGTAAGCATAGTTAACACCAAAACCAGCTACGTTATAACCTAACTGTACCTGTCCACGTTGGCCAAGGTTATATTTACCTTTCGTGCCTAAAGCTGCGTCATTGTTATCAATGTCGTTAGCACCTTGCCAACCAAGACCAAAGTTAAATGCACCAGCGTTACCGAAATCAAATGCGTTAGTATAAGCAATCATTGCGTCCGCACGACCAGTACCTAGAGCACCGTGGTTGTCGTATAGGAAGTCGTTCGCGAATGCGATTGGAAGGTCAGCAACACCGCCCGCAGTGTAGTATGGAGCCCACTGTGTACCAACAGCTACGCGACCTAGTTCAGCGTGGCTAACACCAATGTAACCTAGACGAGTAGTGAAAGAGTTGCCGCCGCCATCAAGCATGTTTAGCGCCCACTCACCTTTAGCGTCGGCAGTAAAGCCGTTGCCAAGATCTTGAGTTGCTTCGAAGTTAATACGTGGAGAAACAGAGTTTACGCCAGCAGAATCTTGTTCTGAATCTTGAACGCCAACAGAAACGTGACCACCAACAGAGAAAGTAGAACCGTTTTGGTTGTATAGCTCAACTGCTTGTGCAGTAGTACCGAAAGCTGCAGCAGAAACTGCTAATGCAATAATTTTTTTGTTCATTGGGATTTCCATATTTCAAGTTTTATGTGTCACTTCAACGAATGACATAACGCACATAAAGCTGTTACGTACACAGACATAACACCCATGCATGTAACCCGTCTTGATGTAACGCTGGATTAACATGACGAGAATCACTCTACCCCTAAAGTTCCCAAAGGTTTCATAAAAAGACGTAAAAGATTAAAAACACCGTTTTCTATTTAAATAAACTATTATTTATCAATTACTTAAATACAACAATAAAAACATAAACTATTATAAAACCATTATTTAGATGGGAATTTTTGATGTTTTTTGGCTTTTTTGAGTGATTAAATTCACATTTTTAAACACTTATTGATCACTTATTACACAATGAAGCACGTAGAATTCAACCACTTACAAGACATACTTCACACAAATAGGTAGATAAAACACATCATATTTCTCAACAAACGCTCCCCATTTCCGGCAAATGTCCAAACCAACAAGCCCTGTAGATCGGAGATAAGTTACATAACTGCCAATGAAGCACGTTATTAATGAGTGATAGATCACAAAAGAGTAATTTGATGGGAACTATTGGGTATTTTWAAGGGCAAGCTCAGAAAGGCGTTCTATCCTTGCCTTAGGCCACTTATGTCATAAGGCATCAATGGTCTAGCAGTGGAAACATTGCAGTGGTTAATAATAATCAAAGGATAGAATTATGAAAATGGCAGCCATCGCTACGGCGATTACAACAACACTTATCTCTGGTTCAGCACTTGCAGCAGAGGTCTATAGTTCAGATGGTACTTCACTTAATATTGGTGGCCGTGCTGAATTTCGTGGTGATTTCCAAGGAACAGCAGAGGGAAATGAACTTGAAGGTACTATGGAAAACGCGTCAAGATTTCGTATTAACGTTGGCGGAGAAACTCAAATCACAGATAGCCTCACGGGATTAGGTTTTTACGAAG
>ASHK01000747.1 GCA_000695745.1 Vibrio madracius
ATTTGCCGCTCTGGTGACATTTCTTTCCCGTAGCAACATATCTAAATACACAAGTAAATTAAGGTCTATACGAGCAATATTCATATAAAAAATACCGAATATAATAACTATAAATTAACAAAATTATCACACATGCGACTACGATTTGTCCATAACAACAAATTAAACCAGTCGTCCCATCTGAAACTTGAAGCCCTCAGAGAAAGACGACTAAGCCAATTGGCCAATAATATCCAACGTGAAACTAAGGAATAGTTATGTCGCAAATCACTCAAGATATCGAAATGATAGAAGTTGCAAAACGCGCTGCTGGTGCTCCATGGGATGCTATTAACCCAGAATCTGCTGCTCGCATGCGTGCTCAAAACAAATTCAAAACGGGTCTAGATATCGCGCAATACACGGCTGATATTATGCGTGCTGATATGGCGGCCTACGATGAAGATAGTTCTAAGTACACTCAATCATTGGGTTGCTGGCATGGTTTCATCGGTCAACAAAAACTGATTTCTATTAAAAAGCACTTCGGTGGTAAAACCGACCGTCGCTACCTGTACTTATCTGGTTGGATGGTTGCCGCACTTCGTTCAGAGTTTGGTCCTCTGCCTGACCAATCCATGCATGAGAAAACATCGGTTGCTGGTTTAGTCGAAGAGCTATACACCTTCCTACGTCAAGCCGATGCTCGTGAGCTAGGCGGTTTGTTCCGTGCTCTCGATGCGGCGCGTGAAGCGGGTGATGTGGATTTACAAGATTCTATTCAAGACCAAATCGACAACCACGTAACACACGTTGTGCCTATCATCGCGGATATCGATGCGGGCTTTGGTAACGCAGAAGCGACTTACCTAATGGCAAAACAGATGATCGAAGCCGGTGCTTGCTGTCTTCAAATCGAAAACCAAGTAGCGGATGAGAAACAATGTGGTCACCAAGACGGTAAAGTAACGGTACCTCACGCTGATTTCCACGCTAAACTTCGCGCACTTCGTTACGCCTTCCTTGAGCTAGGTATCGATAACGGTGTTATCGTTGCACGTACCGATTCACAAGGTGCTGGCCTAACAAAAGAAATCGCCGTAGTGAAAGAACCAGGCGACCAAGGCGACATCTACAACTCTTACCTAGATGTGGAAGAGATCGATGTAGCAGATATGAAGCAAGGCGACGTTTGTTTCAATCGCGACGGTAAGCTGGTACGTCCTAAGCGTCTACCTCAGGTCTATATCAATTCCGTCAAGGCACTGGTGAAGACCGTTGCGTATTTGACTGTATCGAAGCGATTAATGCGGGTGCCGACCTCCTTTGGATTGAAACTGAGAAACCACACATCGGTCAAATCAAAGAGATGATGGACGGCGTACGTGAAGTTCACCCGAACGCTAAGCTAGTTTATAACAACTCACCATCATTCAACTGGACACTTAACTTCCGTCAGCAAGCGTATGACGCAATGGTTGAAGCAGGT
>ASHK01000748.1 GCA_000695745.1 Vibrio madracius
TCACGCGAGCGTTGCGGAACATGCGCATCCAAGCACTGTCTTCACCCCAAGACTCAGGTGCCCAAGAGTTGGCAACCGTACGGAATACACGCTCTGGGTGTGGCATCATAATCGTCACACGACCGTCACGAGTCGTTAGACCTGTGATTGCGTTTGGTGAACCGTTCGGATTGTTTGGATACTGCTGTGTCGGGTTGCCGTTGTTATCAACGTAGCGCACCGCCACCGTACCTGATGCTTCAATCGCATTGAGGTGGTCAGTATCGCGCACTTCTACTCGACCTCACCATGAGAAACTGCGATTGGCATACGTGAACCTTCCATACCATCGAAGAAGATAGAATCAGACTTCTGAACTTCTACTAGGCTGAAGCGAGCTTCAAAGCGCTCAGACTCGTTACGAACGAAGCGTGGCCATAGGTCTGCACCTGGGATCAGCTCTTTTAGGTTCGATAGCATCTGACAGCCGTTACACACACCTAGTGAGAAGGTGTCTTCACGGTGGAAGAAGCTTTGGAACTGGTCACGCGCTTGGTCGTTGAACAGGATAGACTTCGCCCAACCTTCACCCGCACCAAGAACATCACCGTAAGAGAAGCCACCACAAGCCACAAGGCCTTGGTACTCTTCTAGTACTGCTTGACCCGTCAGGATGTCGCTCATGTGAATGTCTGTTGCTTCAAAGCCAGCACGGTCAAACGCTGCTGCCATTTCAACGTGAGAGTTAACACCCTGCTCACGAAGAATTGCCATCTTAGGTTTCGCGCCGTTGCAATATAAGGAGCAGCAACGTCTTCGTTAACGTCGAAGCTCAGTTTCACGTTCAGACCTGGGTCAGTGTTGTCTTTCTTCGCTTCGTGCTCTTGGTCTGCACACGCAGAGTTGTCACGTAGAGACTGCATCTTGTGCGTAGTTTCAGCCCAGATAGTACGTAGCTCTGTACGAGAGCGCTCGATAACAACCGAATCACCAGATGTGATAACGAAATCGTCAGACGCTTCAACGCTGCCGATTACGTGAGAACATGCTTCTAGGCCGTTCGCCGCTAAAACCGCTTTCACTGCTTCAAGGTCGTCATTCTTAACCTGAACAACCGCACCTAGCTCTTCGTTAAATAGCACCGCTAGCGCATCTTCGCCGTTCTCTGAAGAAGATAGGCCAGCGATGTCTGCTTTCACGCCACAGTGACCCGCGAATGCCATTTCAGCAAGAGTTACGAATAGACCGCCATCACCTTTGTCGTGGTAAGCCACTAGCTTGTCATCACGAACTAGTGTTTGCATCGCATCGAAGAAGCCTTTTAGCTGCTCTGCGTTGTCTACGTCTGCTGGCTTATCACCAAGCTGCTTGTAAACCTGTGCCAATGCGGTTGCGCCTAGACGGTTTTTACCGTTACCTAGATCAACAAGAACCAGTGACGACTCACCTTTGTCAGTGCGAAGTTGTGGCGTGACCGTCTTACGAACGTCTTCCACACGACCAAAGGCAGTGATAACCAGTGAAAGTGGCGACGTGACTTCTTTGTCTTCACCGTTCTCGTTCCACTTGGTCTTCATCGACATTGAGTCTTTACCTACTGGAATCGTTAGACCCAAAGCTGGACATAGCTCTTCACCTACCGCTTTCACCGCTTCGTAAAGACCGGCGTCTTCACCCGGGTGACCCGCTGGAGACATCCAGTTAGCTGATAGCTTGATGCGCTTGATATCGCCGATGTCTGTCGCTGCGATGTTAGTCAGAGATTCACCTACCGCAAGACGAGCAGACGCGCCAAAGTCTAGTAGAGCAACTGGCGTGCGCTCACCCATAGACATCGCTTCACCGTGGTAAGTATCGTAGCTCGCTGCCGTTACTGCGCAGTTTGCAACCGGTACCTGCCAAGGGCCAACCATCTGGTCGCGAGCAACTAGACCTGTAACCGTGCGGTCGCCGATAGTGATTAGGAATGTTTTCTCTGCAACCGTTGGTAGGCGAAGAACGCGGTCAACCGCATCGTTCATTTCAATGCCTTCGCGAGAGATCGCAGGGCTGTCTACTTTCAGTGTTTTTGCATCACGGTGCATCTTCGGCGTTTTGCCAAGAAGGATGTCCATCGGCATGTCGATTGGCGTGTTGTCGAAGTGTGAATCTTCAAGTTTCAGTTCACGCTCTTCAGTTGCCACACCCACTACAGCGTATGGTGCGCGCTCACGCTTACAGATAGCATCGAATGCTTCCATGTTCTCTGGCGCTACCGCCATTACATAGCGCTCTTGAGATTCGTTACACCAGATCTCAAGTGGGCTCATGCCAGGCTCATCGTTTGGTACGTCACGAAGCTGGAAGATCCCGCCGCGCTCACCATCATCAACAAGCTCAGGAAGTGCGTTTGAGATACCGCCCGCGCCCACATCGTGGATAAATGCGATTGGGTTGTCTTCACCAAGCTGCCAGCAGCGGTCGATCACTTCTTGACAGCGACGTTCCATCTCTGGGTTTTCACGCTGTACTGAAGCAAAGTCTAGGTCTTCAGCAGACTGACCAGACGCCATAGAAGACGCAGCGCCGCCGCCAAGACCGATGTTCATTGCAGGACCACCAAGTACGATTAGGCTTGCACCTACTGGGATCTCTTTCTTCTGAACGTGCTCGTCACGGATGTTACCCATACCACCAGCTATCATGATTGGCTTGTGGTAACCACGTACTTCTTCACCTGCGTGTGATGTAACTTTCTCTTCGTAAGTACGGAAGTAACCTAGTAGGTTTGGACGACCAAATTCGTTGTTAAACGCCGCGCCACCTAGTGGCCCTTCTAGCATGATATCCAGTGCGTTAACTATACGGCCTGGCTTACCAAAGTCGGTTTCCCAAGGCTGTTCGAAGCCAGGAATGCGAAGGTTAGACGTTGTGAAACCAACAAGACCTGCTTTTGGCTTACCGCCAATACCTGTTGCGCCTTCGTCACGGATTTCACCGCCGCTACCAGTCGATGCGCCTGGCCATGGAGAAATCGCTGTCGGGTGGTTGTGCGTTTCCACCTTCATTAGGATGTGCGCTTTCTCGTGGTTGTAGCCGTATTGACGAGTTTTTGGATCTGGGAAGAAACGACCGACTTCAGAGCCTTCCATAACGGCAGCATTGTCTTTATAAGCCGACAATACATAGTCAGGGTTGTTTCGAACGTATTCTTAATCATCTTGAACAATGACTTCTCTTGCTTCACGCCATCGATTGTCCAATCGGCATTGAAAATCTTATGACGGCAATGCTCTGAGTTAGCCTGTGCAAACATCATCAGTTCGATATCAGTTGGATTGCGCTCTAACTTACTTACAAAGCTTTCAACTAGATAGTCAATTTCATCTTCTGCAAGAGCAAGACCTAAAGTCACATTCGCTTCTTCTAGCGCTTTACGGCCACCCGTTAGTAGATCAACATCTGCCACTGGAGCTGGTTCTGCAACTTTAAATAGCGCTGCCGCCGATTCAAAATCAGAGAAGACCACTTCCATCATACGGTCATGGAGAACCGCTTTAAGCTCAATAAGCTGAAGTTCTGTTAAATCAGTTGATGCTTCAACGTAGTAGGCGGTGCCACGCTCTAGACGAGAAACTTTGCTCAGACCACAGTTATGAGCAATATCGGTAGACTTAGAAGACCATGGCGAGATAGTACCTGGGCGAGGAGTCACAAGAAGCAACGTTCCTACTGGCTCGTGCTCTTCGATAGTTGGACCGTAGGTCAGCAACTTCTCTAATTTTTCAACTTCAGACGCATCCAGGTCTGCCGATAGGTCGGCAAAGTGGGCAAACTCAGCG
>ASHK01000749.1 GCA_000695745.1 Vibrio madracius
AATGTCACTCAGATTGCTTGTTATCACATTATCTACGTATTTTACTGTGGGCTTTTAACACATCTTCATTTACCACATGGTTAGGTTTTTTGTGTTGGTTACATTCAACTTGTTTTGCTGCTGCGTTAGCTGCTTTGGCGAAAAGAGCAGCTTCCTCTGGAGTGTAAGCTTTCCGAGTTTTCCTTGATTTAACGTTAGTCATTGCTGAGTTCCTAGCATCAAAAATATGACACCATATTAGACTAAAAACTGTGCAAAGAGAAAAGGCGAACCAAATGGTTCGCCTTTTGTTATTCAAGTTAGTTTCCAACTTAGTTATCGGTTTCCAACTCGGTTATCACAGTTTCCAACTTGGTTATCTGTGATCAATTGGCCAACTACTCTTCGTAATTCTCAATGCTTGGGCAAGAGCAGATCAGGTTGCGGTCGCCATATACGTTGTCGACACGGTTCACTGTCGGCCAGTATTTCCACTTCTTCGTTGCGCTTGAAGGGAAGCAACCTAGTTCGCGAGAGTATGGGCGATCCCATTCTTCTTTTGATAGGTCAACTTGCGTATGCGGCGCGTTAACAAGCGGGTTGTTATCGAGAGGCCAAACCCCTTCTTTCACTTGAGTCATTTCGTTGCGGATAGCAATCATTGCGTCACAGAATCGGTCTAGCTCTTGAAGGTCTTCAGACTCTGTTGGCTCGACCATTAGCGTGCCAGCAACCGGGAATGACATCGTTGGTGCGTGGAAGCCATAGTCCATTAGACGCTTAGCAATGTCTTCTTCACTGATGCCTGTTTCTTCTTTAAGTGGACGAATGTCGATAATACATTCGTGCGCTACGCGACCATTGGTGCCACGGTAAAGAACAGGGTAGTGTGGAAGTAGACGTTCCATGACATAGTTCGCGTTTAGAATCGCGACTTTCGTTGCGTCAGTGAGGCCTGCTTCGCCCATCATTGCAATGTATGCCCAAGAGATAGGTAAGATAGATGCACTACCTAAATCTGCTGCAGATACTGCGTAATCGTTCCCTTCAACACCATTTTCGATGTGGCCCGGAAGGAAAGGCGCTAGGTGTGATTTAACACCGATAGGCCCCATACCCGGACCGCCGCCACCGTGTGGAATACAGAAAGTTTTGTGAAGGTTCAGGTGAGAAACGTCTGAGCCGATGAAACCAGGGTTAGTCAGACCAACCTGTGCGTTCATGTTCGCGCCATCAAGATAAACCTGACCGCCAGCTTCGTGAACCATCTCGCACACTTCTTTCACATGTTCTTCGTACACGCCGTGTGTAGAAGGGTAGGTGATCATGATGCTTGATAAGTTTTCGCGATGTTTTTCAATCTTCGCTGCTAGGTCATCAGTGTCGATGTTACCGTTGTCGTCACACTTCACTACGACTACTTTCATTGACACCATTGATGCTGTCGCTGGGTTAGTACCGTGAGCAGAGCTTGGAATTAAACAAACGTTACGGTGACCTTCGCCACGGCTTTCATGATAGCGTTGAATCGCAATCAGACCGGCGTACTCGCCCGATGCACCAGAGTTAGGTTGCAGTGAGAACTCATCGTAGCCTGTGATTTCACATAGCTTCTTCTTCAGATCGTTCGCGAGCGCTGTGTAGCCCGCCGCTTGGTCAATTGGAGCGAATGGGTGAATAGAACCAAACTCTGGCCAAGTTACAGGAATCATTTCAGCCGCTGCGTTTAGCTTCATGGTACAGCTGCCTAGTGGAATCATACCGTGCGTCAGTGAGAAGTCTTTGTTCTCAAGCTGTTTTAGATAGCGCATCATCTGTGTTTCGCTGTGGTGCGTATTGAACACAGAGTGAGTTAGGTAGCGAGAAGTACGACGGCAGTTCTCTGGAATAGCAGCAAACTCATTACCAGCGATTTCGGCCGATAGAGTTTCTACTTTCTCTTTCACTTCGAAGACGGAAAATAGGACATTGATATCTTCAATCGTTGTTGTCTCATCGAAGCTGATACCGATTTGACCATCTAGTTGACGTAGGTTGATGTCAGACGCCACGGCTTTTTGAAGCAGCTTATCTGTGTTCTCACCAGTGTTGACTGTGATGGTGTCGAAAAAGCTGTTGTGAGCCAGTTCGTAGCCAGATTTAGTCAGACCTGCTGCTAGGATAGCTGTCATGTGGTGTGTACGGCGAGCGATAGTTTCAAGGCCTTCTTCACCGTGGTAAACCGCGTAAAACGCAGCCATGTTGGCAAGCAGTGCCTGTGCAGTACAGATGTTCGATGTCGCTTTCTCGCGGCGGATGTGTTGCTCGCGAGTTTGCATCGCCATACGAAGAGCTTGGTTACCATTAGTATCGATAGAAACACCGATAACACGACCAGGCATAGTACGCTTATGCTTATCTTTTGTTGCCATGAACGCTGCGTGTGGACCGCCGTAGCCCATTGGTACACCAAAGCGTTGTGCAGAGCCGATAACCACATCAGCGCCCATTTCACCCGCAGGCTTAAGTAAGGCAGAAGCAAGAAGGTCAGTTGCCACTGTGACTAGCGTTTTGTTTGCTTGAGCTTTGGCAATGATATCAGTGAGGTCACGTACTTCGCTGTTGTGCCAGGGTATTGGACAAGGGCACCGAACACGTCTTGTTCAGGCAGTGACTCAAGAGAACCTACTTGAACGTCGAAGCCAATGAACTTAGCACGAGTTTTTACCACTTCAAGTGTTTGCGGGTGAACATCGTCAGCGACGAAGAAAACACTACTCTTGCTCTTACCTGCGCGCTTACACAGCGTCATCGCTTCTGCTGCCGCAGTTGCTTCATCAAGCAAGGAAGCGTTCGCGATTTCCATACCAGTTAGGTCCATGACCATTTGTTGGTAGTTTAAAAGTGACTCAAGACGACCTTGAGAGATTTCAGGCTGATAAGGTGTGTAGGCGGTGTACCAGCCTGGTTTTCTAGAACATTTCGCAGAATCACGTTTGGCGTGAAGGTGTTGTAGTAACCCTGACCGATGAATGTGCGTTTAACTTGGTTCAAATCCGCAAACTTTTTCATTTCAACCAACATGTCCGCTTCGCTCATTGGAGCATCTAGCGTCATTGGTGTTTCAAGGCGGATTTGTGCTGGGACAGTCTCTTTAATTAGCGTATCTAGATTCAGTACGTTAATCGCGTCCAGCATCTTTTGTTGGTCAGATTTGTTTGGCCCATTGTGGCGTGCAACAAATTCATTTTGCGTACTTAGGCTTTGAAGTAATTCAGTCATGATTCCTTTACCTTCTCAAAGATCCTCTGCGAGATCTTTAAAATCGTTGCTCGAATCTTATACGTCATTCCCGCTTTTTATGTCATTCCTGCGCAGGCAGGAATCTACAAAAAGCATGTGCCCAACTAAAATAAGATCCCTGCCTACGCAGGGATGGCGACGTTTTTTACGGATACGTCGGCTCAAGTTAGGTGACACTATAACAGACGAGCAACGTCTGTATGTTGCTTACTCGTCTTCGATAGAAGCTTGGTATTCTTCTGCGCTCTTAAGGTTTTCCAGCTCAGAAGCGTCAGACATTTTCACCTTAACTATCCAGCCGCCTTCATACGACTCTTCGTTGATAAGCTCTGGGCTGTCCTCAAGCTCTTCGTTGATTTCAATGATTTCACCTGAAACTGGCGCGTAAATGTCAGAAGCTGCTTTTACTGACTCGACTAGAGAGAAGCTTTCGCCCGCTTCGATTTCGTCTTCGACTTCTGGTAGGTCAACGAACACTACGTCACCCAACATTTCTTGAGCGTGCTCTGAAATACCGATAGTCACAGTACCGTCACCGTTGTCACGTACCCATTCGTGGCTGTCAGAAAACTTCAAAGTGTTATCCATTGCTTTATCTCCAATATTAAGGATGTTTTATTCTTTAAGTGTAAAGTGGGAAGCGTGCACACAGTGCCTTCACTTCTTTACGAACGCGTTGTTCGACTTCTGGGTTACCCTCTGGGTTTTCTACCAGACCGTCAAGAACATCGCCAATCCACTCACCGATGAGTTTGAATTCTTCAGTGCCAAAACCACGCGTGGTTCCAGCTGGCGTCCCTAAACGAATACCAGAAGTAATCATAGGTTTTTCGGTATCAAACGGTATGCCATTTTTGTTACATGTGATCCCGGCACGCTCTAACGCCTCTTCAGTTTGATTGCCCTTCAAACCTTTAGGGCGAAGATCAACAAGCATAAGGTGCGTATCAGTACCGCCAGTGACTATGTCACAACCGCGAGTTTGCAATACTTCGGCGAGAACTTTTGCGTTCGCGATCACTGAATCGATATAAGTTGAGAACTGAGGACCTAAAGCTTCGCCAAATGCCACAGCTTTGGCTGCAATGACGTGCATTAGTGGCCACCTTGAGACCCGGGAATACCGCTGAGTTAATCTTCTTAATAATGTCTTCGTGGTTAGTCAGGATCATGCCGCCGCGAGGGCCGCGTAGTGTTTTGTGTGTTGTTGTAGTGACAACATGCGCGTGTGGCAATGGGCTAGGGTGAGCACCTGTCGCAATAAGACCCGCGATGTGTGCCATATCTACCATCAGGATTGCCCCACTTCGTCAGCAATTTCACGGAACTTGGCGAAATCAATAACACGTGGAATGGCACTACCACCTGCGATAATCATTTTTGGTTGATGTTCAATAGCGAGAGTACGAACGTCGTCGTAGTTGATCTCTAATGTTTCTTTATCAACGCCATATTGAACGGCATTAAACCATTTGCCAGACAGAGCAGGTCTTGCACCGTGAGTTAGGTGGCCGCCAGCGTCAAGCGACATACCCATGATGGTGTCACCCGGTTGTAAAAGAGCCAACTTAACCGCGCCGTTAGCTTGTGCACCGGAGTGAGGTTGAACGTTTGCGTACTCGCATTTAAAAAGAGTTTTTGCGCGTTCGATAGCGATAGCTTCGACGGTATCTACGTGTTCACAGCCGCCATAGTAGCGACGATTTGGGTAACCTTCTGCGTATTTGTTGGTTAGGCTAGGTGCCTTGAGGCTTGCATCACTGCTTTAGAAACAATGTTCTCAGAAGCGATAAG
>ASHK01000750.1 GCA_000695745.1 Vibrio madracius
TCTTTTTAAGGGTAATCGCGACTACCGCTGTAGTAACAACACCAATTGCCATTGCAAGCAACGCTAGAACCGGTTTGTTGAATGCACCAAGTAGTACGACGATTGGACCACCGTGTGCAACGTTACAAGTTAGACCGAAGGTGAAGCCAAGCACACAAGCAACAGCTGTACCGATCATGTTTGCAGGAATGACGGCAAATGGGTCACGAGCTGCAAATGGGATTGCACCTTCGGAGATACCGACTAGACCCATTGCTGTTGCTGCTTTTGCGTTTTCAACTTCTTCACGTTCGAAGAGTTTCAAACGACTACCTAAGAATGCCGCTAGCGCCATACCTAGAGGAGCAACCGGAATTGCCGCTGCTTGTGCACCCATAAACTGAGTTTGACCTTCAGCAATCAAACCTACGCTGAATAGGAAAGCCACCTTACCAAATGGACCACCCATGTCGAAACCTTGCATCAGACCAATCACTAGGCCGATGATGATTACGTTACCGGTTGATAGGTTTGCAAGGACGTTGTTCATGGTTTCCATGATGCCAGCAATTGGCGCACCAATGATGAAAATAAACACTGCTGCGATAAATAGTGAACCTGTAATTGGGGCGATCATAATAGGCACAAGCGGCTGAATCATCTTCGAATAGTTGAAGCTGACAACCCATTTCACAAAGTAACCTACTAGTAGACCCGCAATGATGGCACCAATAAAGCCTGTACCAGCATCTGCATCGTAGAATGAACCGTTATTGGCAATCCAACCACCAATGAGGCCAGGAGCCAATCCTGGACGGTCAGCAATAGCGTAAGCAATGTAACCCGCAAGAACCGGAATCATTAAGGTAAAGCCAACGACACCCACATCAAGAATCTTATTCCACAAACTGCCTTGAGGAATGGCCAGTCCGCCCGGAGTTGGTTCTCCGCCTATCGCTAGCGAAATCGCAATCAAAATACCGCCGACAACCACAAATGGGATCATATGAGATACGCCATTCATGAGGTATTTGTAGAGATCTTTGCCTGAGCCACCAGGGTTGCTTGTTGCTTGGCTCTCGGTGGACTTACCATCGCCTGCGTAAAGAGGGGCAGCAAGGGCTTGTTCAATCAACTTGTCGGCATCTTTAATCGCTTTTTTCACGCCAGTGATGATAACTCGCTTGCCTTTAAAGCGGTTAAGGTCAACTTGCTTATCGCAAGCTACAACAATCGCATCGGCACGAGCAATCTCTTCTTCCGTCGGAATATTTTTAACGCCAACAGAACCGTTAGTTTCGACCTTGCACTCATATCCCATCTCTGCTGCTGCATTTTCAATGCCTTCAGCCGCTAAATAGGTATGTGCGACACCAACCGGACAGCCCGTAACACCAATGATGAAGCCTTTTGTGGCTGCGACCGTTGGTTGCGATGCTTTATCCTCGGCAACTAATAGGGCAAGCGCTTCCTCATTGGACGTTGCGTTACGTAAGTTCTCTAAAAATGTGGGCTCAACGATCTTTGAAGACAGTTTGGCCAGGACTTCGACATGGAAGTTGCTCGCCTTTTCAGGAGAAGCAATCATAAAGAAGATATTAGAAGGTTGTCCGTCTTCCGCGCCGTATTCGATGCCTTGTTTGCTTATACCAACGGCAATTGCCGGGGAAGCAACAGCAGCACTTTTCGCGTGCGGTAGTGCGATACCATCTTCAAAACCTGTGTTACCGGTTTCTTCGCGTGCCCAAACATCTTTTACAAACTGTTGTTTGTCAGAGACTTTCCCAGCATTAACTAGCACATCAGCTAGTTCATTGAATACTGCATCCTTGTCGGTGGCAGCTAAATCAAGCTTGATTAGCTGCGCATTTAGGATCTCTTTCATCATAATGTAGATCTCTTCTTGGTAGGGATTTTAAATTTATGTATTTACAAATTTAAAGTAATCTTAGTGATGGTTATGTCGATAGAGATTGATCTAAATCATTATAATATGTGTGGATATGTTGATTTGTGGCGAATTGTGAAGTGGATAACGAATATTGACCGACAGAGTATGCGTAAAGTCACAAAAATATTTGTTAAGTCAAGTT
This sequence comes from Vibrio madracius, assembly GCA_000695745.1. Classification (GTDB taxonomy): domain Bacteria; phylum Pseudomonadota; class Gammaproteobacteria; order Enterobacterales; family Vibrionaceae; genus Vibrio; species Vibrio madracius. The sequence goes on from ASHK01000750.1 coordinate 2,073, forward strand.
TGCTATTGAAAGCGTATTTTATAGAATTGTACTTAACTCGACATAAGAATAAGCGGATTACAAATCATG
>ASHK01000751.1 GCA_000695745.1 Vibrio madracius
GTTCGATACAGCAAGCTTTAGCCATCGTGAAACAGTGGATCTGCAAGTCGCAGCGACCATGTTAGCTCACCTCTTTGTTACTGGCGGGTTCTTCATGATGACACGTTATTTTTATCAAAAGCCGATTGGTGCGAGATTAGGTGAGTTGAATACGCTGAAAAAGAATTTACTCACGCCGATTAGTAAAGAAGAAGAGGCACCTGTAGATTTTCGTCAAGGCGCTTATCTAGGAAGAATGTGTCAAGTGCTAGGATTGCTGGTGGTGCTTATTTCAATGACGACTGACTCGTTACGTGATGGCAGTATTTTTTGTTGTCATTGGTGCTCTTATAGTGTTGGCTGGTACCCATTTATATCGAACCAGACATAATGACGACAAGTTAGAAGGTGTGACTTCAACCTAAAATTTCTTTATTAACAGTTTATTAGTAAATATGGCTTTCAAATCTTGGTGTGGTGTTAATTATGTTTATCAATATGCCGATCCCCAGTAAATATCTATCATCTTGAGGGGCTGAAACGGTTGCTTCACTATTGAGATCCTTTTCTCAAACAGTTTTGGCATTATGGAAATATTTCAGCAACAACACGAAGCGATTGCATTCATTGGCTTAGCGGTAGCTTTTGTTTGTGGATTTTCGGCTGTGTTTTGGCAAGCGCATCAATAGAACAAACTTGTGTTTTATGTCCTCCAATTGACAAGCGTTAGCAATGACGTTTGCGGCGTTTTTTGGTGGGTCTGTTTCTGCTGTAAACAGTAGATGAATAATACATCGTAGTTACGATTTAAAAGCCCTAGTCGCAATGACTAGGCTTTCGCTGCTGACTGCGCCAGCCATTGAGACAGCAATATTTTGCAGACTCAATTTCAGCGAGATTTAGCGAAGAACGCCAAGTTTTTTAGGCCGCTTGGTGAGCATTAAAGTTACCTAACAATGCATCATAAAATTCACTGTCATCGAGAATGCCAACGACTCTACCAGACTCAACCAACAAAATCGGTAACCCACTACGCTGCTTAAGTTCTATTGCTTCTCTCATACCGATATCTGGACTGGCGACCACGACGGTACTTTGATCAATATGGGCCAGATCACCTCGATTTGCATCCCAATGGACGAGCTTTAGTTCCTCGTCTTTAACGATGCTGAGTTTGCCATTCGCTTGATTGACCCAAACCGATTGATCGGAACAGATCTGCAAACGATCATGTTCTTGCTTTAACTCACTTGCTGGTTGCATTAATGAGCGGCCTTTAAGTACGTTAAGCGGGTTAGTGTGGGCAACAAAGTCACGGACGTAGTCGTTTTCTGGTGTGAGGATAATTTCTTCTGGCTTCGCATGTTGAATCAGTTTGCCAGATTCCATGATGGCAATATTGTTGCCTATTTTTAGAGCCTCATCCAAATCGTGACTGACGAATAGAATCGTCTTATTGAGTTTCTCTTGGAGAAGAATCAGCTCATCTTGTAGCTGGGTTCGAATCAATGGATCCAGGGCAGAAAAGGGTTCGTCCATCAATAAGATATCCGTATCCATAGCAAATGCTCGAGCAAGTCCTACACGCTGCTGCATACCACCTGATAGCTCATGCGGGTACTTATCTTCCCATTCCGAGAGACCAACAAGCTCTAGTTGTTCGCGTGCTTTGTTTCGCCTTGTTGACTTTGACATGCCTTGCAGTTCAAGTCCAAAAGCTACGTTGTCCAACACGGTGAGCCAAGGCATCAAAGCAAATTTCTGAAAGACCATAGAAACACGATGAGTACGAAGGTGACGCAACGTTTCGTCATCACAAGTGGCTAAATCAACATATTCGTCACCATTTTTCAGCGCTAATGAGCCTCGGGAGATGGTGTTTAACCCATTGACTGCACGCAGTAAACTGGACTTACCTGAGCCTGAAAGTCCCATCAGGACGCAAATCTCACCTTCTTTTACGCTCATCGACACATTATCGACCCCGACGACTTGCGAGGTTTGGTCGATGATTTCTTGACGAGTCTTGCCTTGGTCAAGTTGCTCAAGCGCTAATTGCGGCTTATCACCGAAGACAACGTCTAGGTTTTTAATCGTAATGGCATCCATGACTAGGCTTCCTTTTGATTCGGCGATTTACAGAGTCGGTCTAGGATAATAGCAACTAGGACAATCGCTAATCCGGCTTCAAATCCTTGAGAAATATTGACCGTATTTAAGGCTCGAACGACGGGTTTACCCAGTCCATCCGCACCGACGAGAGCGGCGATGACCACCATGGATAAAGACAGCATGATGCATTGGGTCACGCCAGCCATGATGCTGGGCATGGCTGCTGGCAGTTCTACTTTAAACAACAGCTTCATTCGTGTGGCACCAAATGCCTTGCCTGCTTCGACCAACTCTTCCGGTACTTTGGTGATGCCAAGGTAAGTCAGTCTAATTGGCGCGGCGATGGCGAAAATAATGGTGGAGATCAATCCAGGAACAATACCCAGCCCAAACAGAACCAAAGTTGGAATCAGATAGACGAAAGTGGGGACGGTTTGCATTAAATCGAGAATGGGGCGCAGCAACGTATACAGCCAAGGGCGGTGTGCAGCCATGATGCCAAGAGGTACGCCAATTAATACAGAAATCGTTGTCGCGGCAAACACCAAAACAAAGGTTTCTAGCATTTCTTGCCAGTAGCCAAGGTTCAAAATCGTCAGCAAAGCACCAATGACAAATAGTACCAAAGGGATGCTACGGTGCAGATACCAAGCAATGGCTGCGGTCATCATGATCGGCATTGCTGGTGGCATCCATTTAAACACATCAACGACAAACAAAATGATGGTTTCAAGGAAAATAGAAATTGTGTCGAACAGACCGGCGGCATTGAATGTCAGCCAATCGACACCCGCTTCCATCCATTGACCCAGAGGGATTTTGTTGTCAGTAATAAAATTCACAATACAACCTTAGTGTTTTGTGAGTGGGCAGTGATGCCCACTCGTTTTGAATTACGCTTTTGAGTCGATGTAGTTTTGTACCGCTGCATTTGCGTCTTCACCCGACAGAGTTTTCACGCCAGATAGCCACGCTTCTACTTGCTCTGGATTTGCTTTCATCCATTGCAGTGCCGCTTTTGACGGTTGCACATTCTGATTTAAGATGGCTTCCATCAATTGGTTTTCCATCTCAAGGCTGAACTCTAGGTTTTGCAGCAGTTGACCCACGTTTTGGCATTCTGAGAGATAGTTGGCACGTACGTTGGTGTAAACGTTGGCACCGCCGTAGTTAGGACCGAAGTAATCGTCACCGCCAGAGAGATACTCCATTTCGATATTGCTGTTCATTGGGTGTGGTGCCCAACCTAAATAGACGATCCATTGGTCGCGGCGTGCAGCGCGAGAAACCTGAGATACCATGCCAGCTTCACTAGATTCGACTAAGTTAAAGTCCTTGAGGCCGAAAGCGTCACTGTCGATCATGGATTGAATAAGGCGGTTACCATCGTTGCCTGGTTCTATGCCGTAGATACGATCGCGGAATTTGTCGGCATGTTTGGCTAGATCAGCAAAGCTTTTTACGCCAGCGTCATAGACATACTTAGGCACGGCTAGGGTGTACTTAGCACCTTCTAGATTGGCACGAACGGTTTCTACGGTTTTGGCTTCACGATATTTAGCGATATCTCCCTCCATCGTAGGCATCCAGTTGCCAAGGAAGATATCGATATCACCGTTCGCCATTGAAGAGTAAGTGACAGGTACTGACAGAAGATCGGTTTTAGTTTTGTAACCCATGCCTTTTAATAGCTCGGTTGTGACCGCCGTGGTTGCAGTGATGTCTGTCCAGCCAACATCGGCGAAACGTACCGTTTCACATTGGTTGGCATAGGCGTTCATGGCCATACTACTTAGAGCGAGTGCTGAGAGTGTTTTTGTCATCGTTGACATGCTATTTCCTTTTTATTTTTGGCTGACTTTGGTGGACTTAGTCCAGCTCTCTCAATGGAGAGCCTATTTCGTTGTGTTTGTTCCCAGTTCGGGGCGAGCCAAACGGGTTGCTTGTCTTGTTGAAGAGGCTTACCCAAGATGATGTCGGCAGCGCGCTCGGCAACCATGATGGTGGGACCGTTAAGATTGCCGTTTGGAATCGTTGGGAAAATGGAAGAATCGACCACGCGTAGGGCTTTGATACCGCGAACGCGGCACTGCTCGTCGAGTACAGCTAGTGGGTCATCATCGGCCCCCATTTTGCAGCTGCAAGAAGGGTGATATGCGCTTTCTACGTTCTGCTTTACCCACTCATCGATAGCGTCGTCGCTTTGAATATGGAGCCCAGGTTGAATCTCATCACCGCGGTAGGCATCCATTGCGGGTTGATTTAGAATCTCACGAGTCAGGCGAATGCAGTCTCGCCAATCTTGGCGATCTTGCTTAGTCGAGATGTAATTGAACTCAATTAATGGCTTGTCATGTGGATTTGCCGAACGAATCTCTACGGTG
>ASHK01000752.1 GCA_000695745.1 Vibrio madracius
TACGTAAGATTGCTCGGACTGCTGAACTGATCGTTCCAATCATGGCGCTAGCTTACCTTGCACTTGCGATTGTCGTCATGGTAATGAACCTTGAGAAAGTGCCAGAAGTCATCGCTTACATTTTCAAAAGTGCCTTTGGTTTCCAAGAAGCGGCAGCGGGTGGTTTAGGTTACGCGATTGCTCAAGCGATGATCCAAGGTATTAAGCGTGGTCTGTTCTCGAACGAGGCGGGTATGGGTTCTGCACCAAATGCTGCGGCATCTGCTACGCCTTATCCACCGCACCCGGCGTCACAAGGCTATGTTCAAATGCTAGGTGTCTTCACCGATACTATCGTAATTTGTAGTGCTACTGTGGCGATTATCCTGATGTCAGGTGAGTATGTTCCACACGGTGAAGTGACAGGTATCGAGCTGACTCAGCGCGCGCTAAGCTCTCAAGTTGGTGATTGGGGTGGTATCTTTGTTGCTGTGGCGATTTTCTTCTTCGCATTCACATCAATTATTGCTAACTACTCATACGCAGAAACGAACCTTATCTTCCTAGAACACAACCACAAAGCAGGTCTTGGTCTGTTCCGTATCATCGTACTTGGTATGGTAATGTTTGGTTCAGTCGCGACGCTACCAATGGTTTGGGCTCTGGCCGATGTTTCGATGGGCTTGATGGCTATTGTTAACTTGATTGCGATTATCTTGCTATCCGGCATTGTGATTAAGCTTGCAAAAGACTACAACCAACAACTTAAAGCAGGCAAAGTACCAACGTTTGATGCCAATGATTACCCTGAACTGAAGTCTCAACTTGAGGAAGGCATCTGGTATAGCAAAGAGACAGATAACAAGTAATTACTTTTACCTATCTCAAAAATAGATTAAGCCATGCACTATTTGATTGAAGAAAGTGCATGGCTTTTTTTATACTGGAAGAAACCATTATTAAAAAGAGTACAGTCATGCTTATTGTCGTTTCACCAGCAAAGACCTTAGATTACGAGTCACCACTAGCCACTGAGCGATTCACGCAACCTGAATTGGTCGATCAGTCTGCGGAGTTGATTGAGGAGTGTCGCAAGTTAACGCCAGCTGATGTATCTGCATTAATGAAAGTGAGCGATAAGATTGCAGGGCTGAATGTTGCTCGATTTGAACAGTGGTCACCGACGTTCACGACCGATAATGCTCGTCAAGCGATACTGGCCTTCAAAGGCGATGTGTACACTGGGTTAGCAGCGGAAACCTTATCCGAAGCCGATTTTGATTATGCACAGCAACATTTACGTATGTTGTCGGGTCTTTATGGTCTTCTAAAACCTCTCGACTTAATGCAACCCTATCGATTAGAGATGGGCACTAAGTTAACCAATGCTCGCGGAACCAATCTCTATCAGTTTTGGGGCGATATTATTACCGATAAGCTGAATGACGCCTTGAATGAGCAAGGTGATAATGTGCTAATCAATCTTGCTTCGAATGAATACTTTAAAGCGGTTAAGCCTAAGCGGCTAGATGGCAAAGTGATTACTCCAGTATTCAAAGACTGCAAGAAAGGGCAATATAAAGTGATTAGCTTCTATGCTAAGAAAGCGAGAGGTATGATGGCGCGTTATATTATTGAAAACCGTGTTGATTCTATCGAAAAGCTTACAGAATTTGATGTTGCGGGTTACTACTTTGTTGAAGAAGAGTCGACAGCCACAGAATTGGTGTTCAAGCGAGAAGAACAGTAGTTTTTCAGCGGTGGTGCTATGCACTGCTTAGCGCAATGAGAAAGGGCTCTAATGTTTCATCATTAGAGCCCTTTTTGTTACTGAGACAAGGTGAAGTTATTTTTCTTACCGCTTTCTTTTTC
>ASHK01000753.1 GCA_000695745.1 Vibrio madracius
ATGTCGCCAGTCGTATTCAAGGACAGCCTGCAAAAGTCACTAAATCAGAGCATAAGTCGACAAAGCAAAATGCGCCGCTGCCTTATTCTTTATCTGCATTACAGATTGATGCAGCCAAGCGTTTTAATATGAGCGCTCAACAGGTGTTGGATGTGTGTCAGGCTTTGTATGAGAAACACAAGCTGATTACTTATCCACGCTCTGACAACCGATATCTCCCTAAAGACCACTTTTATCAAGCGAATGACGTGCTAAGCGCAATAAAGAACAACAGCAAAGAGCATGCGCGAGCCGTCGATGGAGCGGATAGCAGTCGTAAATCTAAGGCATGGAACGACAGCAAAGTGGATGCCCATCACGCGATTATTCCGACGCCAAAGAAAACCAGCAGCGTGCTTTCCGGGTTTGAAGAGAAAATCTATGGCTTGATTGCTCGACAGTATTTAATGCAGTTTTATCCAGCCGCCGTCTATGCCGAAGCCATGTTAGAGTTTGATATCCAAGGTGGCTGCTTTATTGCTAAGGGTAAGCGATTACAGCAACCGGGATGGCGAGTGTTACTAGGTAACGCTGCCGATGAGCAAGAGGATGGCGTAGACGCTGTTCCGCCTTTAGAGGTCGGCACAGAGTTGATCTGTCGAGAAGGTGTGATTGCGGAGAAGAAAACCGAACCACCAAGACATTTTACCGAGGCGACATTATTACAGGCGATGACTGGAATTAGTCGCTTCGTTGAAGACAAATCGTTAAAGAAAATCTTACGTGAAACTGATGGGATTGGAACCGAAGCGACACGTGCCGGTATCCTTGACACTTTATTTAAACGCAAGTTGCTTAATCGTCAGGGGAAATCAGTGATGAGTACGTCTGCGGGGAGAGGGTTAATTCATGCACTACCCGATGAATCGACTTATCCGGATATGACGGCTCATTGGGAGTTTCAACTGCAAGGTATGGCCGAGAGAACGCAATCCTATACACCGTTTATGACAGAGCTCAACCATCGCCTTGAACAGCTGATGCAACAAGTGAAGTCAGGACCTGTGCCTGACTCTCTCAAGAACTTACCTAAAGTTGAGAGGCCCGCCTTTAAGAAACGACGCTTTAGTAAAGGCAAAAAAGCGCCGAGCAAAACGAATAGCCGCGGTTAACATCAGGCGAGAATTGACCTACCAAGGAAGGGGTTGACCGTCGAAGTTAATAAACTGACCAGAGTGGGCCGTGTTGGCGTTTTCGATAACCTTGAACAAGCCAGATGCTGACTCTGTGGTTGAGATAAGCGCATTTGGCCCGCCCATTTCGGTTTGCACCCAACCCGGATGTAAAGCTAACACTATGATGCCTTCTTGGCTTAAATCGTTACTCAAACTCTTAACCACTGAGTTTAGGGCAGCTTTCGAGGAACGATAGATGTATCCGCCACCAGACGTATTTTCTGTCATGCTACCGACCTTAGAAGATAAACAAGCGACCTTCTTAACCGCAGAGCGTTGAATTTTGGGATACAACGCTTCGACTAATTTAAGTGGAGCAATGGTGTTTATCTCTAATACTTTGCGCCATTCATTGATGTCTGTATTACCGAAACCGTAGCCTTTGGGGCCATAATAGCCAGCGTTATTGATCACAATATCCAGGTTTGGCAGTTGTGCGACGAGTTGTGGGTAGGTCTGATAGTCGGTGACATCAAAGCAGTATGTGGTCAAATTTGATTCACTGACTTCTAACAACAACAGCTCTCTCGCGCTGCTGGCACTTCGATAAGTCGCATGAACTTGATAGCCTGATTGAAGGTATCTTTTGGTAAGAGCTAGCCCAATACCTCGATTTGCCCTGTAATGAATACGGTTYTYATATGCGCTTCCTAACGATAAGATGCCTCTATTATAAATGAAAACCAGAGTGTCTGATGCACAACAACGTTGTTCCTTTGATTTATCATCCTATCTATTCGGACTTACCGTTGCCGGAAGGACATCGTTATCCTATCAACAAATACCGTTTGCTGTATGAAGAGGTTGAGCGAAAGTATTTACGCTTGGCTGAATCCCCTTTTGTCATAAAAACACCTAGCCCGTTAACAGTAGAGCAAGTGCAGCAGGTTCACTGTAAAGACTATGTCGAAGGTTTGCTCACAGGCAGCTTACCTGCTGCTAAGATAAGAAGAATAGGCTTTCCGTGGACAGAACAGCTTATTCAACGAACACTGACCTCTGCGGGTGGAACGTGTTTAGCTGTGCAGCAAGCAATGGAGTATGGGTTAGCGATTCACCTAAGTGGCGGTTATCACCATGCCCATTACGATTTTGGTTAGTGGTTTTTGCTTGTTCAATGATCTCATTATTGCCGCACAAAATGCTCTAGAGCAGGGAGCAGAAAAAGTGTTGATTGTTGATAGTGACGTTCATCATGGTGATGGGAGCGCGACCCTAGCTTCAGGTACTGATCAAATAGTGACCCTATCACTTCATTGTGATAAGAACTTTCCAGCACGCAAACCGTTTTCTGATATGGATGTGCCTTTAAGTCGCGGTGCGGGTGACCAGGAGTTCTTAGCAAGTTTAAACAAGTGGTTGAACTGGCAGTGAGGCTGCATCAACCCGATGTTATTATTTATGATGCGGGTGTAGATATTCACGAAGACGATGAACTTGGCTATTTAAACGTGACCTTGGATGGAATCCGCCAGCGAGACTTATGGATGCTGGACTACTGCCAGAGTGAAAATGTTCCTCTAGCATGCGTCGTTGGTGGCGGATATCGAACAGAGCATAGTGACTTGATTCCGATTCATATGTCACTTATCGACGCGGCATATCAGCAAAGGAGTGGAAAATGAAGCACAGGATAAGAGCAGCGGGCATTGCCTTACAAGATAATAAGATATTGATGCTTCGGGTGCGCGACAATATTCAGGGGAA
>ASHK01000754.1 GCA_000695745.1 Vibrio madracius
ATTAGGTGTGAAAGGTGAGCTTTACTTGAGTGGTTGCAGCCTGGCTAATGGCTATTTGAATCTACCGGATGTCACGAACGAGAAGTTTGTTAGCAACCCATTTACCACAGCCTTAGATCCCGCGCTGGGATACTCTCGCATGTATAAAACGGGTGACACCGTTAAGTGGCTACCAAACGGCGATTTACAATTTGTTGGTCGCTATGATAACCAAGTAAAAATAAGAGGTTATCGCATTGAAACCGGAGAAATAGAAACTCAGCTTCGTGCCATTCAAGGCATCAAGCAAGCCTGCGTCCTCGCAAAAAGTAGAATGAACAAAGACGAGGGGAATTATCTGGTTGGATATTATACTTCACACCAGAACTCACAACTCGATAGTGAACAGATACTCTCTATTCTTAGAGATCGACTTCCTGAATATATGCTCCCAAGCATATTAATACCTTTGGACACTTTTCCACTAACGGTCAACGGTAAGATCAATAAAAATGCTTTACCTGAACCTAACTCGATCATAAGTCACTCATATACTCCACCCACCAGCGATATTGAGAAACGCCTGTGTGTCATATGGCAACAAGTGCTCGAACTCAACAAAGTTGGCATAAGCGATGATTTTTTCAAAGCAGGTGGTGAATCCATCTCTGCCATACGATTATCCAACCGCATCACAGCTGAACTGAGCTATCAAGTAAGCGTAGCAAACATCTTCAGCTACCGAACAATTTCGTCTCTTCTCGAAAACGTTCCTTTTCATGAACAATCAACAACTTATGGTGAATTATGATGCAGACAGCTTATCAAGTTCTCGTTTATGCAAACAAAATTGGTATCTCACTGTGGTTGGAGGAAGGCGACAAGCTCAAATATAAGGCAACCAATCACCCTGAAACGGCAAACACGCTGAAAGAAATAGTGGCGCTCAAACCTGAAATCATTGATTTGTTGAAGCTGAATCATCTCCATAGTGAGAACCATCCTCAGCCTTTTATCTATCGTGAACAAGGGTCTCCAGCAGTGCTTTCTTTTGCCCAAGAGCGACTTTGGTTTATCGAGCAGTACGAAGGAGGGACTAACGCCTATCATGTGCCTAGAGTGTATCAATTACGCCGTGACGCGAATATCAAAGGCATTGAATTCGCACTTCAAACGATCGTCTCTAGACATGAGGTGTTACGCACTACTATCAATGATCAAGATACTGGCGTAACACAATGTGTTCATCAAGACGATTTTAACGTCAGTCGACATGTGGCCGCATCGGAGCATGAGAGACGAGAGGCGATGAGACAGAATATTAATCGCCCCTTTGATTTATCCTCAGAGTACCCAATCCGAGCAACCTTGTATCGTGTAGAGCACGATGGCTGTGCGAGTGATGGATCCGACGCAGACCAAACCGACGAGGCGCAAACACTCCTACTGATCAACATGCATCATATCGCCACTGATGGCTGGAGTATGGATTGCTTTATGCGTGAGTTTCAGTTGTGTTATTCCGCCTATGTTAATCACCACCCAAGTACCATCGACCTGCCAGAGCTCTCTGTGCAATATAGAGATTACGCTCTGTGGCAAAGAGAGTACTTTCAAGATGACGTATTAAAGACCCAAGCGGACTTTTGTAGATAAACTTCAGGGTTTGAGACTCTCAACCTACAAAGCGATTACTCTCGCCCTAACTATCTGCAATACGAAGGAAAACGTTGCTACTTCCCGATCAACGACAACGTCAGCTCAAAACTGCATGCTCTGAGCCAACAGCAAGGCACGACCTTACATGTCATTTTGCTCAGCGCGTTTTCTATCGTATTAAGCAAGTACAGCGGACAAACCGACATTGTCACTGGTAGCCCTATTGCCAATCGACATTTTTCCCAACTTAAAGACAGTATTGGCTACTTTGTTAATACTCAGGTCAATCGTATTCAAGTGGATCCTAACAACAGCTGCAATGAACTATTTGCTCAGGTTCACGGTGAACTTGCTCAGGCGCAACAGCATCAGGATTTACCTTTTGAAAAACTGGTAGAACTGCTTCAAATAGAGCGAGCCCCAAGTCGTCACCCTATTTTCCAAACCATGTTTGGTGTGCAGAGCTTCGGAAAAGTCGCAGAAGACGAAAAACAAAGTCCCCTTATCCCTCGCGATGATATCAACCAAGAAAACGAAATTGCTGCATTTGATTTATCACTCTTCATTGATTGCAGTGAAGCGTGTTTTCAAGGCATGATTTCCTATAAAACCAGTCTGTTTACGCCAGAGACCATCGAACAATTTATCCAACA
>ASHK01000755.1 GCA_000695745.1 Vibrio madracius
TTGTTTTGCTTGTTCGACAATTTCATCCCATGTCATGTCGTTAAGATCATAAGCCAGCGCATTGGAAGAAAGGCCTGTCAGCGCTGTGATAGCAGCAGTTAGAACTAATTTTTTCATAAATCCATTCTCTTAATATCTTTATCGTTGTAGGTACAGTTAGGCTTTGCCCGTAGAGTCGGCAAGGTAGTTGCCCTTAAGTAAACGCTCGATAATGAGCATCAAAATTACGTTCGGAATCACTAGAATGAGTGAAACCACCGCCGCATTCGGGCGAATAAATGAGTAACCCAGATAGGAATACAAAATCGTCGGCACAGTGACATAGTCCGGTGAACCAAGCACAAAAGCGATGTTGAATTCTTCGATACTGACGACGAGACAGAAGATCAACGAGGCCAAGAGACCTGGTTTTAACATCGGTAAATAGGCGTGCTTGAATGTTGTCCATGGACTACCACCTAAGTCACGGCTGGCCTCGATAAGGTCTTGCGGAACGCTTTTGAAACTCGCTGACAGAATACGAATAGCATAAGGCAAAGCCAATACCGTATGACCAATCACAATACCAAGATAGGCGTTAGATAGATTAAGGTTGATCAGCATTGAGCTGAAGAAAACACCGATAATCATCCCTGGCATTACAAGCGGCAGCAGTGTGACTACTTCAGCGACTTTTTTGCCTGGAAAATCTTTGCGGCCAAGTGCGTACGCAGTAGGCAGTGCGAGCAATACGGTGAGTAATGCCACCGCAGGTGCTATCGAATAACTATTGGTTAAAGCTTCTGCGAGGCCTGAGTTTGCCCACATGTCTGTCCAACGTCCAAAAGACATGACGGGTGGAAGAACATCCGGATAGCTCCAAGGGTGCTCTGGGTCTACGAGCGACCAAATCAGAGCCATGATAAATGGCACACCCAGCCAAAAGAAGTTGACGGCTAGAAATAGTCCGATAGCGATTTTGTTGATCAGCTTACCATTTACCGTTCTGATTTTTGGCAACTTACGGCGTGGCGCTTTTGCTGTTGAAGCGATTGCGGTCATTATTTCAGCTTCCCTTTCTTAGTGGCGAGTGGGGCGGTCAATAGAGTAATAGCTAATGAGGCAATGACTGCTGTCATCATGATGATAACGGCAACAACGGCACCTTTGTTCCATTCCATAAACTCTGTTGAGGTAATGTGCATCAGCATAGATAGCGAGTAGGTATTTTTAGGGCCAGCAATTGAATAAAACGAGTAGTCACCCAAAGCACCGATGAAAATTAAAATCAAAGAGACTTGTAGTGCTGGTATTGATAACGGGAACACAATGCCTGTGAATCGACGCCATGTATTGGCTCCAAGATCGGAGGCAGCATCGAGAACATCATTTCGAATCGAGTTCACCGCACCTGCAAGTAGAATCATTGCAAATGGCAGTTGTTTCCAGATTTG
>ASHK01000756.1 GCA_000695745.1 Vibrio madracius
AAATCAACACCTAAACAAGAGATTAGTAACATTTGGTCTAGATACAAAAACGTGCAGATAACTTGGGACTTTAACTCTAAGAAAATTTCATTTAAAACAAAAATCATTGCGCTCTTAGTTATTGTAGTATTTTTGTTGATGCTATTACTGTTGATATTTAGAATAAAAACAGAAGCTAAAAAATCAAAGCTGGTTTTAGAAAGTGTGAGAGTTAAGAATCTATGGCTTAATCAATTGATAAACAGCATTCCAAGCATGATCTGCATTTTCAATAAAGATGAAATCATTTTATATAACAGAAAATATAAAGAAGTTATGCATGATTGCGGTTTTGAAAACTCTTCAGAACTCATAGAATTCATAGTCAGTAGCAGCAAAATTGATGTATCTATTGAGTTTGAGAAAACGATTAATATTTCTGTCCCAGATTCTCCATTAAATGACAAAACATATTATTTGGTTAACAGCGAAATAGAAATTCCATCTAATGATTCGACTAATTATCTGTTGGTAATAAACGATATCACTGTTTTAAAATCAAGAGAAAAAAGTCTGATTGAAGCAAATAGACAAGTTTTAAAGTCGATAGAGGCTCAAAATCACTTTTTAGCTGTTATAAGTCATGAGCTAAGAACTCCGATTTCAGCTATGTTAGGTTTGATGGAAATATTGACAACTCGTTTAAAGAGACATGAAGATATTACGATACTATCCAACGCTGTTGACTCTGCAAATCGTTTAAAGCTTTTGGTCAATGATATACTTGATTATTCTAAATTAGATGCAATGCAAGTAAAAATCATTCTCGACAAATGTAATATTGCCCACGAACTAGGGCAACATATACGCGGGTTTGAAGCAAGTGCTAAGTTAAAAGGTATCGATCTATTATTAGATTGGAAGCCTACTAGATATCTAGATGCAAATGTCGATACTATGCGGTTGGGCAAATTGTTACAAACATCCTTTCTAATGCAGTTAAGTTTACAAATAAAGGTTTTATATCAATCACTGTAGAAGTCTTAGAGAATGCATTGTTGTTTAGTGTAAGGGATACCGGTATCGGTATAGAGTAAAAAACAGACAAAAAWCGATTTTTGATCCTTTTTGTACAAGCGGAAGAGGGCATCGCTAGGACTTATGGTGGTACTGGCTTAGGCATGTCTATCGTTGCAAACTTAGTAAAATTAATGGATGGTCGCATTACTGTTTATAGTGAACTTAACTTAGGAACACTTGTTGAAGTAGAGATCCCAATTGAAGCTTCCATTCATGAAATAGCCATCACTAATATTGCGATAGTGACTCACGCGTTAGCTCCACAGTGGCTTGATCTTTTTGGTGTCAGATATGTTTTGGAACAGGATATCGGAGAGAGTAGTCAAAACCTTTATCCTGATCAGTTGTTCAACTCGATATTAGGTGCGTCGACCAATGACAGTCCAGAGAAAGCAGAAATGCCGCTTTTAACCGGTAAAGTGTTGGTTGTAGATGATGACTTAATTAACCGGTTTCTTATAGATAAGCAATTAGTGGAGTTTGGTCTCAATGTTACATTGGCAACAGGTGGCAAGAAGCTCTATTATTCTTGGAAGATTCAAAGCGAGAATTTGACCTTGTAATAACAGATTGCCATATGCCAGGTATGAGTGGCTATGAATTGACAAGACTGATTAGAGAGAGCGCAGGCCCATATAAAAGTATTCCTGTAATTGCTTGTACAGCCGATAACTCTCCTTCTGTAGAGCACAAAGCTAACTTGTCAGGAATCAACGAAGTGATGTACAAGCCGTATGATTTGCTTCAATTGTATCGTACGGTACAAGATTTTCTACCTAAACATAATCCTATAAATGAAGAGAGTGGTGTCGGAAAAAGTGAATCTAAAACACTTTATTGGTTAGACAAGTTCCAAGACAAACAAAAAAATGAAATGGCAAATATAGTTGTTACTTCCCTGAACGAGGGGCTAACAGATTTAGATAATAAAGATGCAGACATCGGTATGGTCGCACACCGCATCAAAGGCTCTGCGGGTGCGCTAGGCATCCTCGAATTGTTCGACCTAGCTTCTCAGTTGGAAAAGACACCGAATGACAGCCATCTTCTTGGTGGAGTGATTGAATCGATGAAAAAAATAATCTATCAAGCAAACAATTACATAGAGAATTATAAGGAATAACTAGATGAATCTCATGTTAATAGAAGATGATCTTATCCAAGCAATGAGTTTGAAGTTTCAACTTGAACAGTTGGATTATCATAATATTGTTATTGCTCGTAATGCCCTAGAAGCCTGTGATTCTCTGGAATCAAACTACTTTGATTTAGTCTTTTGTGATATTAGAATGCCAGGTATAGA
>ASHK01000757.1 GCA_000695745.1 Vibrio madracius
CGCATCTACTTTGAACTCAGAAGAAAATGTACGTCGTTGTCGTTTTGTCATTGAACACCTCATTTATGGTGGAGACTTTACCACCTAATTTGGTGTCCGGGATCATTAAACCACTACACAGGAGGCAATTTCAGAGTTATCTAAGTAATAAGCTTTACTCCGATTATGATTTAATTTCAGCACAAACGAGTAGACACTTGAAAAGGTGCCTACTCGAATTAGAGAGTAGTTTGCCGTACTTATTGAAGCATACTGGTATAAACCTGCTGGCCTAAAGTCGTTAAGGTGTACACCTTGCCATTGTCTTTTGTGACCAGTCCGCAATTCACAAGTTGTCGTAAGTGGAAGTTGAATTTCGTATGGTCTTCAATGCCTACAATACGGCATAGGTCCATAAATTTAATTTTGTGATGCACTTTTAGCTGTCTAACTACGGTACGGCGTATTGGATTCGATAGTGCGCTGAAGACTTGATCACGCGATTCGGCGTTTTGTACATCTTTAGGTGAACGTTCGGCATGAACGCGTTTTAACGTCACGGAAAGGGCGGAAAGGTTAAATGGCTTAGTGAGGAACTCGTCAGCGCCTTTTTTCATCGCATCAACCGCAAGATCGACCGTTGCAAACGCGGTAGTAACGATAACACCGATATTGGGTTGGAAACGACGTAAAGTTGTCAGGGCATCAATGCCTGTGATTCCACCCATTACCACATCGAATAAAGCAAGATCAAACGTCTTCTCCTTCGCAAGATCCAGTGCGTCTTCAGCATTATCGACAGCAGTGACTTCGAAGCCCTCAAGTGATAATGCTTCCTCCAATACTTCTCTCAAGTCCGTATCATCTTCAGCTAAAAGTAGTTGCAGTTTCATTATTTAACTCCTGGTAGTTTGAACTCAACAAGTAGCCCCGGGCAAACATTCGAGAATGTAATAGAGCCGTTATGTTGTGTGGCAATTTGTTTAACGAGGGCAAGACCCATTCCGGTGCCTTTACCTTTTGGTTTGGTGGTAAAGAAAGGCTGTGTGGCTTTCTCTAAGGTTTTAGGGGACATTCCTGTACCCCAGTCGCGTACTTTCAATGACACTTTGTCATGATCTTTTTGAACTCTGATGGCCAACTTGCGCTGATTGGCACTGGCATCAAGAGCATTGGACACAAGATTGATAACAACCTCTTCAAGCAAGGCCTTATCGCCTTTGACATAAAGCTTAGGATCGATATCTAAGGTCAGGTCATATTGAGCCAGACGATAGCGGAGCATATCAAGAGCGGCATTGACGATGCTCTCAACATGGACTCGTTCACGTTCAACATTGTGCTGATGTGAGTAACGAAGCACTTCTTGACTTATGCAAGCCGCTCTTTCGAGCCCTCGGCGAATACGAACGATTTGTCGGTCTGCGATGTCTTGGTTGTCACGATTCTGCTCTAACAAATCACAACTCATCAGCGCGCTGCTAATCGGCGTTTTTATTTCATGGGCGATGGCTGAAGAAAGTTCTCCAAGCTCTTTTAGCTTCTGGTTTTGGAGAGAAAGAGACAACGCATCTTCAATTTGTTGTTTTCTTTCAATATCAAACATTTTTAGAGCTTGCCAAAGGGTTATCAACAGCATGACAGCCCCAACGCAGCGGAACACCAAGACCCAAGCGCCATGTTGAGCAAAGACAAGCGCGCTACCCAATCCGTAAATAAAGAAGGCGATACCAGAGAGCAAGAAGTATAAGTGGTTTGGAACTTCTTGTTCTTCCAACTGCTTTGAATACAGTGTAAAGCTAATCCCAGCCACAAAGCAGGCAATTAAACCAAATAGTAGTCGAGCATTGCGAGTGGCGCTAATCGTAACGGCGTAAAAGTCCTGGGTTGAAAATTGATAAACAGAAATTGCGATCAATAGTGTTGCTAAGGCTAACCAGATACGACGGACGGTTTTGGTCATACTGCGGTCGAGCAGTTCGGTCATCTTCCAAGCAAATAGGTTCAAAGGAAGGTAGGCGATAATAAACTTCAACAGAAGTAACACTTCCATCGGCTTAGTGATGACGAATTCTTGTTGGTAGATAGCAAGATACAGCTCGCTCCATTCATGGAAACCAAGTACCAACCCAGAAATGCCTAAGTAGGGAAGAACCTTAGCAATTTTTATTTCACTACTCGACATGTCACGCAGCAATATAGCAAAGAACAGCGTGACAAATGCCAATCCGTAGATGAGATAAATTTTAAAAACAAAGAGAGTATCCATGAGTAATATTGTTTACAAGATAATCATTATTAGTGTTATAGCACTTATCTATGTGATCTCTATCACTGACATCTTACTTTCTATTTTTGAAACTTAACAAATGTAAGCAAGCAAATTAATACATTAAGCTATTGATATAAAATAGCAAAGTTGCATTATTATCATGCTATTTTGCTTTGGGTTGTTATTAATGTAGAGCACTTTATTGACAAAACGTTACATTTTCTTGAAAGGAGGTAGGAAGAAGGAGCTGGTAATAATTTGAAATAAAAAATCACTCCATGATCAACTATTCTTTAATGTGGGGAGAATAAATGATCAAGGAGTGAAATATAGTTAAGCAAATATAATCTAAGTTGATAAGTTTGATTATCAAAAATAGTAAAGGTTAAAGTTTAAATAACTAAAGAGTTCACCTCCATGTGAATAAGTTAGTCTGTAAGTTATGACTTACCACGTAAACGTAGCTTGATCATTAATGGAATACAAATAAATATGTTCTCCAAAAATGAAATGATAAGTTTCGCTAATTTTTATTTATATTATGACTTTTTTGGGTGTATCTTTCTTCTCGCAAGCTGTGTAGATAAATAACTACATTTTATGTCGATGATAAATTTAACTATCCATTAATTAATATGGTTGATAATTATTTTTATCGGTGTTTTTTAAATACAATTAAGGATTGCTGATGCAAGCTAGTATCCCCAGAGAAGATATAATGCTAGCTGGGAAGCGGATATTATACAGCCAGTTGATGCTCGGTTTGATGTTTATACTCTATGAAATCTTATTTGGAGATAGATTAGATATATTATCGGCGTCAATCGGAGTGGTCATTGCAGTTGTGCCGCCATTTATAGCATGATATTCGCGTCGTTAAAAGCTAAATATAAGCCGCAGCATAATTTAAAAGATCTGATGCGTTTGAGTCGTAATATCAAGATGATCTACACCATAGTGATGTTCATTTTGACATTTCGATTTATGGAACTGAACAACGTTACTGTTTTAGCCGGATATTGCATTACGGTATTAGGTTTCTTTATCAGTCCGATGCTTAAAGATCAGCAAACCATTGAACTACAGAGGAAAGCGTAATGGAAAACGTTCAATCGGACACATGACTATATTGAACACCATTTGACGTTCTGGACTTCGGGTGATGGTTTTTGGGGCATAAACCTAGACTCAATGTTGATGGTTTGGTTACTGGGTATCGTCTTTATCGTAGGCTTTCGCTATGCGGTTTCAAAGGCGACAAGTGGAGTTCCTAGCCGATTACAATGTTTCGTTGAATTGGTGTTTGAGTTTGTCGATGGGTTGGTAAAAGAAATTTTCCAAGCACAAGATAAACTAATAGGTCCATTGGCTCTAACTATCTTTGTTTGGGTATTCTTAATGAATGCTATCGATTTATTACCTATCGATTTTGTTCCCGCACTTACCCGAGCAATAGGACTTGGTCACTTTAGAGATCTACCATCCGCAGACGTTAATGTCACTATGTCTATGGCACTAGGAGTATTTATTCTAGTTCTTGGCTATACTTTTAAATACAAAGGTATTAAAGGGTTTATTAAAGAACTGACTACTCAGCCATTTTCACATCCATTGCTTTATCCTGTGAACTTGGTTCTTGAATTAGTCACCCTAATATCAAAACCTATATCACTAGGACTTCGACTATTTGGCAATATGTATGCCGGTGAGATGATATTTATCCTTATCGCATTAATGCCATGGTGGATGCAATGGGCGTTAAGTGTTCCGTGGGCATTGTTTCATATATTAATTGTCGGATTACAAGCGTTTATATTTATGGTTCT
>ASHK01000758.1 GCA_000695745.1 Vibrio madracius
TCACCTTATCTCCATTCTCAACGATATTCTCGACCTTACCAAAGTTGAGCAAAACAAAATTGAGCTGGAGCATCGCCCATTTACTCTAGAGCAAATTATTGCACCGCTTCGCTCAACCTACCAAGCGGTATGCCAGGAGAAAGGCATTACACTCAATATCCAATGTAGCGTCGCAGCCAATATTATTTACATTGGTGACCGCAACCGAGTACGGCAGGTCCTATATAACTTACTCAATAACGCCATCAAGTTTACCGAGCGCGGCGCCGTGACGGTCAATATCAGTCATTTAGAAAGTATGCCGTCGCGGCTTCACTTCTCAGTGCAAGACAGCGGGATCGGTATTGAACCTAACGCCTTAAAACGAATTTTCGAACCTTTTGTCCAAGCGGATGCCTCCACAACAAGGCGATATGGAGGAACAGGCCTTGGACTCGCTATTGTTAAGCAACTCATTGAGAAAATGGGCGGAGTGATTGAGGCGACGAGCACGTTAGGACAAGGGACACGCTTTGATTTTGAATTCGAGCTACCGACCAGTGAAGGCCAACATGTTAAATTGGTGGACAAGGAGCCACATCAAACCGCCGCTCTCCCCTCACGTCACATCTTGATTGTGGAAGACAATCGGGTAAACGCATTAGTTGCATGTAAATTACTAGAATCAGAGGGACATGTTACCAAAACTGTCACCAACGGTGCGATGGCGTTAGAGGCTCTCAACAAAGACCACTACGATCTTGTTTTGATGGATAATCACATGCCAATCATGGATGGTGTCGAAGCTTGCTCACTCATTCGCAAACAGTTTGGGCAGAGCTTATTGATTTTTGGGTGGACAGCGGATGTTTTCGCCGATTCGAAACAGGCTTTTATTGATGCAGGTGCCGACTACGTGTTACATAAACCGCTCAAAAAGGATGAACTGTTTGACGCAATTAGTCAGTTTTCAGACGCGCTCACACCCCATCATTCCAAAGGGTAATGCCTTTAACGTATTAGTGCATTGGGCACATCCATCAAAATGCGACTCTATGCAGTGACATCCTGCAAAGTAATAAGTAACGCCACGTCATAGACGAGGCGTTACTTCTGAGAAGCGTTATTTTTGGTTATACACCATCACAAACATGACCGGAACGGAGGTCGCAATAGAGGGCAACCCAGCGACCTCTCGCAGCTTTTCTATCCCGCTATCCAGGCCAAAATCCGCAGCTTGAACGATTATCGGAGCTGTCGATACAATCGCTATTTTATTCTCCGTCAATCTCATTACCGTTAGTTTAACTGGATAGGTTTTCTGAATACCATGCAGATCAATCGTCAGGTCATTCACACTTGAATAGATCCCACCAATTTGGCTGTTATCCAACTGACTCATATCAACAACGGTGGTGATGGTGGCTTTGGCAAACTCGGCAACATTAAACAACATGCTTTGCATTCGTTCGTTGCGAATAGGAATGTTGGTCTCAACACTGGATAGATCAATGATTACTGTGGCTTTTCCATCATCGCTGATGGTACCCGTCATTGAGGAGAAGTGATGCACTTCACTCACACTGTTGTTCTTGGTCGACACAAATTTTAACGACGAGTTATTACTATCTAACATCCATTCGGCCTGCGCTGGAAGCACGACCATGAAGGCCAACAACATGGTTACCATTCTGACTATCATTTTTATCTCCTAACTGATCACTGACCTAGTTAGGTTTAGTCTAACCTACCGAGAAACGCCATTTTACCTACCGCTAGCCTGCATAATCGACACTATCTGTTATTGTCCCATCGTCTTCACTATTCCCAAGATGGTTCTCACATTGCGAACAGGGTGAGAATTCACTCTATTGCATTGAAATATACATGTTTATTTCTGGGCATCGAATTTGCTTACCTTTAAGCAAGTCGCCCTTAAACGCAAAAATAGAGGAATAATAGATGAGAACAAGGAACGTCATCCCCCTAGCCAGTTTGCTTCTACCATGGCAGGTTTATGCGCTTTCTGTAGCCGACCTCACCTTCGAATCTGGCGCCGAGGCCTCAAATTACTCGGCTAAAGGAAAGCCGAGTAATGTCTATTCTGTCGCAGACACTTTACCGCAAGACGTATTGACCAATGTCTATTCTATGCTCCCAGAGGGAAGTGTCGTCAACAGTGCCTTCATCGCACCAGATAAATATTCAAGCATCGATATTGATGATGAACTGAACGGGGCAGAGTATGCGACCGCCCGTATTACCTTCCTTAATGAAGGTGCTGGATACCGAAATAGCCTTGGCTATTTTGTTTTCGACACTGACAACCCTCCTACCGATAAAGACGATATTGACGCCCATGTTATTGTTTTTCCAAATGCCTCAAACCCGGAGAAGGAGAGATGCAAGAAGGCGATACGATTGACCTCGGCGTACAACTGACTGCCAATCAAACGCTGGCTTTCTTCTTGATTCCAAATGGCTGGGGCTGGGAGGGAAGCTACAACAATATTGCGAACTTAGGGAATTGGGGCACACCGTTTTATAGCTACCCAGTTTTGAATCCAGAAACTACTATGGAACACAGAAGGCATAACGTAGCTTTCCTTGATGTTCAAAATTGAGTTTTTGGTATTGAGTTTTGAAGATATAAAGCGCCGTCTGGCGATAATGATTTCAATGATCTCATCTTTACCGTTGAGGTCACTCCTTTTGAAGCCATTGATGGTGTAAATAGCGATGGTACAACCGACTCCAAATATGAAACGCTCGTTCAAGAAAACGATCCTGACATCTCCATCACTTCGGTCTATCCCAGCTCAGATTCTATGGCCACTATCGCTTTTGAAGACCGCTGGCCCTTATTGGGGGATTACGATTTTAATGATGTCGTGTGGAGTTATAAGATTACCGAGCAAATCAATGGACAACGTGAGCTGACCAAGATCACCATCGACTACACA
>ASHK01000759.1 GCA_000695745.1 Vibrio madracius
TGCTGTTTGTTGAGCTGTCTCTAGAAAGGTTGTCAGCACTGAACCTGGACATGAATGCGGTGATGGGATTGCTTAATCAGCAAAACAGCGTGCTTTCCTCTGGCGAGATTATGATTAATGGCGAAAGCTTAGCGATTCGTCCAAATGGTAGCTTAGATTCCGTTGAGTCATTGGAAAATCTGATTATCCATGGTCGTGATACCGGAAACTTAATTCGCCTTAAAGATGTCGCGGATATTTCCAAAGGTATCCAAGAAAAACCATCGAATGTGATTACCTTCAACGGCAAGCCGGCTATTAACCTAGCGATTTCATTTTCGTCTGGCGTTAACGTCGTGGAAGTTGGTAAGGCGTTAGATGCACAGCTGAAATCATTAGAAAGCATTAAACCTGCAGGTATTCATCTTGATTATTTCTACAATCAATCGGCGGAAGTCGATAAGTCAGTTCAAGACTTTGTAGTTAGCCTTGCTCAAGCGGTTGGAATCGTCATTCTGGTGCTGCTGTTTACTATGGGAATGCGCAGCGGAATTATCATTGGTGCGGTTTTGTTACTCACGGTGTTTGGTACTTTCATTATGATGAGTATCAGTAACATTGAGCTACATCGTATTTCTCTGGGCGCGCTAATTATTGCTTTGGGTATGCTGGTGGACAATGCCATCGTCATCGTAGAGGGTATCCTGGTCGGTCTAAAACAAGGCCAGACCAAGAAACAAGCTGCAATGGCTATCGCTAAACAAACGCAATGGCCACTGCTTGGCGCAACGGTGATTGCAATTACGGCGTTTGCTCCTATTGGTTTGTCTCAGGATGCGACGGGTGAATTTATGGGTTCTCTATTTTGGGTCCTATGCTATTCACTATTTTTAAGTTGGATTACCGCATTAACACTGACTCCGTTTTTAGCAGACTTATTGCTCAAAGAATCGGATAAAAATGCGAGCGCAGAGGACTCTGACCCATACAAAGGTATCTTATTCACCGTTTTTCGTTGGTCATTAAAACTTGCTCTAAAACTGCGTTGGTTAACCGTTGCCGGCATGGTGGCAATGCTTATTGTGGCTGTTATGGCATTTGGGTTGGTGAAACAATCGTTTTTCCCACCATCGAATACACCAATGTTCTTTGTCGATATGTGGATGCCTGAAGGGACGGATATTCGTCAAACGCTCAAGCAAACAGAAAAAGTTGAACAATACATTCAAGCGCAAGACAACGTTGAATTTGTTTCTACTTCTGTTGGTCAAGGGTTACAACGTTTTATGCTGACCTATCAGCCAGAGAAGAGCTATGAAGGTTATGCTCAGCTCCAAGTGCGAACAACCAGCCGTGACAATATGTTTGCGCTCCTGCATAAGTTGGATGATAACTTAGCGAGCGAATTTGCCGCACCAACGTTCCAGCTGCGTTTAATGGAGTTTGGTCCGTCTCCCGCGTCAAAGATTGAGGCTCGCATCGTAGGCCCAGACCCTCAAGTACTGCGCGATATTGCAGTACAAGTTGAAGACGTTTTGATTGCTGATCCTGGGGCGAGAAACATTCGACACGATTGGCGCGAAAGAACCAAAGAGTTAGTGCCGCAATTTAATGAGTCGAAAGCGCGCCGTCTTGGTATCTCTAAAGAGGATTTATCCAACACACTTCAGCTGGCATTCGGCGGTAATACTATCGGCGTATTCCGAGATGGTACTCAGATGTTACCTATCGTGACTCGCCTAATTGAAGATGAGCGTGTGGACTATGCATCTTTGCAGAACATATCCATATGGAGTCCAATGCTTCAGACCTATGTGCCGGTCGAGCAAGTCATCGACAATGTTAGTTTGGATTGGCAAGAACCTATTATTCAACGTCGTGATAGAAAACGTACGTTAACTGTACTCGCCGACCACGACGTGCTTGGCGATGAGACCGCAGCAAGTTTATTCGCTCGTGTTAAGCCACAGGTAGAATCACTGCCTCTGCCTGATGGCTACACGATCGAATGGGGTGGCGAATATGAGTCATCGAAGGACGCACAAGAAGCGATGTTCAAATCGTTACCGATGGGTTATTTGTTGATGTTCATCATTACCATGTTGCTATTCAATTCGTTGAAAAAGCCATTGGTGATTTGGTTTACTGTTCCATTATCGATCATTGGTGTCGCTTTTGGTCTCTTGCTATCCAATATGCCGTTTAGTTTTACCGCGTTACTTGGTCTATTAAGCCTTAGTGGTATGATTTTGAAAAACGGTATCGTGCTGATGGATCAGATTAATTTAGAGCTGGAAAGCGGTAAGGATCCGTACCTAGCGATCATTGATAGTGCGGTAAGTCGCGTGCGCCCGGTGAGTATGGCAGCTTTGACGACCATTCTAGGGATGATCCCGCTGGTCTTTGATGCGTTCTTCGGCTCTATGGCGGTGACTATCATGGCTGGGCTGGGATTTGCTACGGTACTGACGCTGATCGTGGTACCTGTGCTGTTTGCGATTTTCTTCAATATCAAGCCAGCTAAGTAACCAGAACACCAAATTAAAGCACCGAGCCCACTCTTAAGAGTGGGCTTTTTTGTGTCAATGGCATGCGCACTTTGTTGATTATTAGGGGGGATGTATGATTTTCGCAGCAAGATGACATAAATTGCTTGCATCTTGTTACTATTTCACTTTTTAAAAGGGATTGGTAAGTGAATTTCGAAATCTTGATCAAAAATTCGCAAAATAATGACCAAGAATTTGGAATAGCCGCCACATTTTTTGCAATGATCGTTTTGTAATTCTATCGACCTTTAACACAATATGGTCACGAAACAATCAGACCCGCTGGAGACAATGACAATGCCAACTAACTACTGCGCAGCATGCAAGAAAGATACAGCCCACAAAGCAGTGATGCGACGCAGTCCAAATGATAGTAATTCCATGCTCCACAGTTTCCAGCAATTAATGTCTCAACTTGTCACAGGTAGTGGTTATTACAAACTAGAGCGTCAACTGTATTGCAGAGTTTGTAATAAGCAAAACCAAGAAGCGGCAAAACCTGTCATGAGTCAGCAAGCAAACCTAGCGTAGCGTTTTTCAAACTCTTCTGCTTTAACCTTATGGTTTTGTTGTGAGTTTGTGATCTGACATCTATTTACAAGCATAACGATTGATTTACAATCGGATGAATGTCCCTTCGTTCGAGATAAATCAATGGCTTCGCTCGCATTAGATAAAATCGATTTAGAAATCCTAAGAATACTCAGCCTCAAAGGTCGTATGCCTATTGTCGAATTGGCTAAACAGGTCAATCTCACAACATCTCCTTGCTCTGATAGGGTTAAACGACTAGAAAAAGAAGGCTTTATTCTTGGTTATCATGCAGAGCTCAATCCTGAGAAATTGAACTTAGATGTTCAAGTCTTTATTCATATTCGACTCGACCAAACCAGTTTCTCTATCTTTGAGAAGTTCGCCAAAGCCGTAGAGCTGATGCCAGAAATCGAAGAGTGTTATTCTCTTTCTGGTGATTTTGACACGATGATCAAGGTTCGCACTAAAGATATGAAGTCCTATCAAGCCTTTATGTCGACTAAGCTAGGAACGTTACCTGGTGTGATTCAAACTCGTAGTGAAGTGGTCATTGAAGAACATAAAACTGGGTTTGGTGTTAACCCAGAATTGTTAGATACACTGAATCCCTAAACTGTACAAACTCTTACCTTTACAGGGTTGAACTAAACGAAAGTGGGGTTCGGCAACCCTCCTATCCCGCATCCATATTTCGTTTTTGAGACATTTCATAATTTAGTTCTAAATTCGGTTTATTAAGCGAGATATTTCTGATATTTACAAATCTATATAAATTAGAAATGTTGATTAACAAACCTATAATGCTTTGAGTGTGAAAGTGCATATTGAATTGTTGATTGCCTAATCAAGTTTACATAATCAAAAACAACTTTTAGCCAGAAAGTGGTCGGTTTTAAAGGAGCTCATCATGGGTATAGCTGCATTAGTGGGACTTGCGAATGTCACTGGGACATTAGTTCTTGATTCACAAGGGAAATTGGTCGTGTTACCAGAAGGGGTTGACCCTCGGCCTGGAGATGTTGTGTTGGAACACGTAGCCAATCAACCCAGTAATGAATTAGATGGCGTCAAGATAGCCCAAGTAGATGTACCTAGCCAAGGCACAAGTTCAAGTCAGTTACTTGGCGACCAAGATGCTCTGGACATCATTGCCCAAATTGAATCTGGTGAAGACCCTACCCAAAACGATGACCAAGCAACGGCCGCTGGTGATGGTGTTAGCTCCAGCATATCTGATGCAGCAACTGTTGAAGCTTTAAATCCAGAAGTTCAGGCAGCAACCTTCTTTGAAACCACAGGCTAGATCCTCGAAGCCTTAATAACACTCAAACCGACACACTCCTAGACATATTTTCTAATGCTGCACCTGTTACTGTTTTTGATTTGCGTAATTACGATGAAGAATCGCAAGATGGTGAGTTGAATCTAGACTTTCCCACCGACCCAAATGGCGATCCACTCACACTGACCGTTACTGAGCTTCCTAAACTAGGCACCTTAACTCTTGCTGACGGCACGCCAGTAAAAGTGGGTCAGCAACTCACACAAGCTGAGTTCGAAGGTTTGCAATTTGATGCGCCAATGGAATTTACCGCAGGAGAGGATGCGGGTCAGTTTACTTATACCGTGGATGATGGTCGTGGTGAAATCAACTCGGTTCAATCAGGCGGCGTAGCGATCACCATAAACCCTATTAACGATACTCCAATTATTGTAGAGCCAGGTGAGGGTAGTGTTGATGAGTCGGGTCACTTTGATAATGGCGACATCGACGCTGGAAATGACACAGCCAATGGTCAAGTATTGGCAACAGATAATGATACTGACGCTGTCCTTGCTTATTCTATAGCCACTCCATCGGATCAGTATGGCTCCATTTCGATAGATAGTCAGACTGGTGAATGGGTCTATACCCTAGATAACGATTCCGCTGCCACACAAGCTTTAGCTGAAGGCCAAACGGTGACTTCTGAGTTCACCGTTTTGGTTACCGATGACAAAGGCGCGCAGGTGACAGATACGATTGTTATCACTATTACCGGAACGAATGATAAGCCAGAGTTTTCTGCAAGTAGTGAGAATACAGGCTCAGTTGTTGAAGCTGGTCAT
The DNA here is from genome assembly GCA_000695745.1 of Vibrio madracius. Classification (GTDB taxonomy): domain Bacteria; phylum Pseudomonadota; class Gammaproteobacteria; order Enterobacterales; family Vibrionaceae; genus Vibrio; species Vibrio madracius. Next base: position 5,172 of record ASHK01000759.1, read on the forward strand.
GATGCTGCTGGTAATACCGAAGCGGGTTCTCCTGTAGCTCAAGGGACGTTGCAAGCAGAAGATATTGATGCAGGGTCGCAACTTAAATTCTCAGTTCAAAATGGAAACAGTGAATATGGAAAACTGGTTCTCCAAGAAGATGGGCAGTGGACTTTTACTCTTGATAATACTGCGACAGCGACTCAAGCGTTAAATGCCGGTGATTCAATAGACATTACTTTTCCTGTTGTTGTAACTGACGAGTTTGGTGCAGTCAGTTCAGATACAATCACGATTACTATCACCGGCACCAATGATTTACCGACTATTGTAAGTGGTTCAACAGGTACACTAACTGAAGATGTTGATGCCAACTCTTCAGACAACTTAGTGGCTACCGATAAATTAGTCATCAGGGATGTCGACGCTGGTGAGGAGGTATTCAATGCAGGGGTGGCAACACCTGTAGGCGCTAATTGGGGTACCTTAAGTATTCAGGCAGATGGTACGTGGACGTATACCTTAGACAATTCGCTAGATGCGGTGCAAGCCTTGGATGTGGGCGATCAACGAATTGAAGAATTTACTGTAACGTCGGCAGATGGGACGGTACATACGAT
>ASHK01000760.1 GCA_000695745.1 Vibrio madracius
ATGAGTTGTTGTTTGGTTCGTTAGTGGATGGCGGAACAGTAAAAGTTTCTCTTAAAGACGATGACTTAGCGTTTGAATATGTCGGCGCGAAGGAAGAAGCAGAAGCGCATCACTAGCGCTTCTTCATCTGACGTGCTAGTCAGCGAATAACAAAAAACGGAGCATAAGCTCCGTTTTTTTTGTGTTCGGTTAAACGTTGAGATTAACGAGCACGGAAGACGATGCGGCCTTTAGTTAGGTCGTATGGAGTCATCTCTACAGTTACTTTGTCACCAGTAAGGATACGGATGTAGTTTTTACGCATCTTACCAGAGATGTGTGCTGTAACTACGTGACCGTTTTCTAGTTCAACACGGAACATTGTGTTTGGTAGAGTATCAAGGACCGTGCCTTGCATCTCAATTACGTCTTCTTTAGCCATTTAATCCTCTTTCGACATGTGGCGTTTTTAACGGCAGGCATTGTGCCGTTAAAATCTTAATAAGTAAAGTTGCGGTGTATTCTACCCTTGCCATCGCTGATTTACTAGCCTTTGATGACGTTGGAACCGTGTTTTGTAGTTCATAGCAGAGCAATCATCGATTTGGTAACCCAAATATAGCCATTGTTTGTTATATCGTTGGCAGTATTCGATTTGACATAAGACAGCGTAGGTCCCCAATGAAAGTGAGTAGTCTGGATCGAAAAAGGTATAGAAGGCACTGGCGCTATCTGCGAGCACATCAGTAATGGCGATGCCAATCAACGTATCGCCATCAAAAAAATGCAGGTAATGCATGGTCATCCATGAGCACTGCGCGAACTCAAAAAACTCTTGTTTTCTTGGCGGAAACATACTTCCGGTCGAATGGCGTTTTTCAATGTAGCGCGCATACAAGTCGAACCATCTATCATCTAACGTTGGTCGTATTTCCCAACGAAAAGACCGCGTTTTTGCCAGTAGCCGCTTTTGACTTTTGGTCAGTTGGAAGTCAGCGATTGACACTCTAAGGGCATGGCAAGCGGTACACTGTTCACATTGAGGCTTGTAGATCGCATCACCGCTTCTCCTAAAACCATTGGCAAGTAACATTTCATATTGGCTCGTTTCATGCAGTTCTTTTTCTAAAATGATAGCGACACGTTCTTGTTGAGATGGCAAGTAACTGCAATCTTGTTTACGACTTAAACCAATACGAATTTGTTGGACAGCCATGTTCATCCATTTGTCTCCTGTTGTGTAGGAAAGGATAGCTCTTGTTTCACAAAACAGGAATCGAGAACCGTGAGATCACGTAGTTCGTGCAAGGTATTGATAAACTGTTCCCGAGTAAGTTCTTCTGCGCCAGTGAGTCTAAATGAGGGTTCATAACTTGGCAGTCAATCAGTTTACCTCCATGAGTCTTAAAATGATGGCAGAAGTACCAGAGTGCGATTTTAGACGCGTTGGTTTCTAAAGAAAACATGGACTCACCGCAAAACACTTGACCGATGGATAGGCCGTAGAGTCCGCCAATTAGGTGGTGATCTCGCCATACCTCGACGGAATGGCAGTGCCCTTGTTGAGCCAGTTCGCTGTAGGCTCTGCGCATATCCTCATTTAACCACGTTTCCTCTTTAGAGCGTGTACTAGCGCAATAATCGATGACATCTGAAGTACAAGTATTGAGGGTAACTCGATAGTTCGCTTTGCGCTGAAACTTTCTCAAGCTTTTAGACGGGCGAAACAGCAATGGATCGAATACGGCCCTTGGGGCTGGACTCCACCACAGAAGTGGTTCATTTGGGCCAAA
>ASHK01000761.1 GCA_000695745.1 Vibrio madracius
TTAAACCGAATTTGCTGCTCGATCTCTCGAACGTAAATTTTATGGATAGTAGCGGCTTAGGTGCGGTCATGGCGGTTTATAAGCTACTTCGAGATCGCCAAATTGCCATCGTCGGTGCTAAGCAACCGGTTAGAGATTTACTCAAACTGACCCGCATGGATAGATTGGTCAAAACCTATGACACAGTCGAGGATGCCATGACTGCATCGGTCTAGGCGTGAAATCTATTTAGGCTAGGGGACAGGCAATGAAAGGAATGATACTCGCAGCAGGTAAAGGGACTCGGGTAAGACCCATTACACAACAGATTCCTAAACCTATGATACCGATATTAGGTAAACCTGTGATGGAATCAATGATCGAGTTGTTTGCTCAACACAACATCACAAAAATTGTAATAAATACCAGCCACTTAGCTGAAGTGATAGAAGACTACTTTGGTGATGGTCATCACTTTGATGTTCAGCTTTCTTACTCGTGTGAGGGTGAGCTAAAAGACGGCAAGTTTGAAAGCAAGGCGCTAGGCTCCGCAGGCGGTATGAAACGTATTCAGGAGTTTTCTGGCTTCTTCGACGAGACGTTTGTTGTGGTGTGTGGTGATGCTTGGATAGACCTAGACTTGAAAGAAGCCGTTCGTAAGCACAAAAAAAGTGGCGGTATTGCAACCATCATTACCAAACGCGTTCTTGAAGAAGAAGTTGAAAAGTATGGTGTGGTGGTAACCGGCGATAAAGGGTTAGTGCAGAGCTTTCAGGAAAAACCGGCGCGCGAGGATGCGTTATCTAACCTTGCCAATACAGGCATCTACATTTTTGAACCTGCTATTTTCGATTATATCCCTAGCGATCAAGAGTTTGATATCGGGAGCGAGTTATTCCCCAAACTGGTTGAGCAACATGTGCCGTTTTACGCTGTTGAAATGAACTTTCAATGGTTGGATGTCGGTAATATCAAGGATATCTGGGGTGTCACCGAGGATGTATTGAGCGGTAAAGTACCGGGCTATCGAGTACCCGGAACGCAAGTTAGAGCGGGTATTTGGTTGGGGATCAACACACAAGTTGACCTCGACAAGTGTAATATTATTCCACCAGTTGTCATTGGTAGCGGGTGTCAAATCAAGGAAGGGGCGACCATTATCGGCCCTGCATTGATTGGTGCAAATTGCCAAGTGGGTACCAATGCAACGGTCAAGCACTCGCTAGTGTTTGATTACACGCAAATTCATAGTAATGCCACTGTCGAAGAACAGACCATATTTGGTGATTATGGTATTGGACACGACGGTGAAGTTGAGGATAAAACGCAATGGACGAATCTGCGCCCTCATCCTGCTCTGAATCGTTTAGCCGATGTAATTAACAAAATGTGATGGGAGAAAGCATGGTTGATAGCAATGTATTTACTCACACTTATGAAAGCTCACTGATTACATCGAGAAATGTTGCCGACGATCTCAAGGCATTCTGGTCTCAACAAGCAGTAAAAAACAGTGTTATTGACGAACTAGAGCTTTGTGTCGTTGAACTGGTAAATAATGCGTTCGAACATGCTTATAAAGAGCGTGAAGGTGAAGTCATAGAAATTGTCAGTACATTGACAGAATCAACGATCACGGTCGATATCACTAACTTCGGAGAGGGAATGTCGCAAGATGAATTTGCGTCAGCGCTTGAGGCTGACTTTATCGAACCGGATGCCGAGGACCCAGATACCTGGGTAACATCAGGGCGAGGTTTTATTATTCTTGCCGCCTTAGTTGATAAAGTAGAACTGACGCTCGAGGACAACCGCAACACATTTCATTTAATTAAGTCATATGATGTGATGGCATAGGTGGCTGAGATGAGAGGTTGGATTGTCACACTAAGTATTGGGATGCTATTGGTAGGATGCACATCAACTGACATCACTCACACCAATGCAACGCAAACATTGGATGGCAATTGGGATTTCAAAAAGCTAGGGGCTGAAAATACCGAGCAGGCCACTATCGCCGTTCCATCAAATTGGTATAGCGCAGGCATTGAGTATTCAGGTAGCGCACTGTATCAAACCAACTTCGATATCATTCAATATGATGCCTCAAAGCGCTATTGGCTCAAGTTTGATGCTGTCGACTATCAAGCAAGAGTGGCACTCAATAATATACCTTTCACGTCTCATACCGGATATTTCGCGCCTTTTGATTATGAAGTTACCGATGTCATCAAGACCGACGACAACCTCCTCTCTGTCGTGGTGAGCAGTGAAAATGACCGGAAAACGCAGGATTGGTCGCTCAACAAGAAAGCGCTTAAAGGTGTTTTGAATCATCACGATACTCGACCTGGAGGCGCATGGTCCGATAGAGGGCAAGATGCCAATTCTGGGGGGATCTGGGGGGAGTGTCGCGATAGAGAGAACGGGGCCAATAGCGATTAGAGCGCTTAGATTTGTGCCCAAAATACGCCGAGATGGACAGACAACAGGTCAACTTAAACTGACGTTAAATAGCAGCATTACGGCAGATGCAAAGATTGTTATTTCACTGCAACAGCATGGCAACGACCGATCTCAAGCGACGACTGAGCGCTACGAGTTAAGTCGGTTGGTGAATAAAGGCGAGTCGGACATTCTTTGGACAATCCCTAGTATGAAAAGAGAGCTTTGGTGGCCATATGATTGGGGTGCCCCACATTATACGAACTAAGTGTTGAAGTCTTCGACGCCGAGCGTGCTTWWTCTCATCAACGCACGGAAAAGATCGGGTTTCGACATTTTGAATATTCAGAACACAACAAGCATTTCTACGTCAACTTTGAGCCTTATTTCATTCGCGGAACCAATTACATTGGCAGCCAGTGGTTAGGTGAAATGGGGGAACAAGAGTATCAGCGTGACTTAATGTTGATGCGTGAAGCAAACGTCAACAGCGTAAGAGTGCATGCTCATGTTGCAGGGAAGCGTTTTTATGATAAAGCGGACGAACTTGGTCTGATAGTTTGGCAAGATTTCCCATTGCAATGGG
>ASHK01000762.1 GCA_000695745.1 Vibrio madracius
TGACCTTCTGAGCATAGATCGACAGCGACAGAAGTATCCAAATAAGAGACTTTCGCTTGCAGACACGCTTCCATGATAGTGATGTTTACCCAAGGAGGACCCGCGTTAATCACTAGGTCTGGCTTCACTTCATTGATCAGGCAACCAACGCTTCAACATCGTCAGCAGCAACAACGCGAGCGTCTAGCTTTTTAGTCGTGTCTTTTAAGTTGTTTTTGCCTTTAATGGATTCAATGATTTTTTCACACTTCGCGACGGTGCGTGACGCAATCGTAATATCACCTAATACATCGTTATTCTGAGCCGCCTTGTGCGCGACTACCCAACCAACACCACCAGCGCCAATCTGTAAAACTGCCATTTTGTTTCCTTATTCTGTTTATCGGTTAGTACGAGTTAGCTAGCTCAAGTGCTAACTGATCAATGTTATTCAGTAGGCTCTCAAAATCTGAGAGCGTTAAACATGGATTTAGAATCGTGAACTTCAGTGCCGACTGACCGTTCACTACCGTTTCCCCTAACACCGCAACGCCACGTGTTAGTGCTTGTAAACGAATCGCTTTATTCAGTTCATTTAAGTCGTTGGCGTCATGATTAATAACGCGCAATAAGACCGTTGATAATGATGGCTGTGCCAGTAGCTCAAATCTTTGATGCGCTTGAACCAGTTTGGCCACCTCTTGCGTTTGTTCCATCAGATGGTCATACATATCACCTAGTGCCTGTGGACCAACGTTTTGCATCGTCATAAAGACTTTTAGAGCATCGAAACGTTTGGTTGTCGCAATGGATTTATCGACCAAGTTTGGCAGCTCATCGTGCTCTCGATTGAGGTAATCCGCATGATGAAGCAGGTACTTAAAGTTGCTGCGATCTTTTACCAGCAGCGAGCCACAACTGATGGTTTGATAGAACAATTTATGGAAATCGACGCTGACAGAGTCCGCTTTTTCAATACCATTAAGCTTGTGTTTGTGACTGCTTAGAATAAGGCGCCACCGTAAGCACCATCAACGTGGAACCAAAGCTGGTTTTCGGCAGCAATGGTGGCGAGAGAGTTTAGATCATCAATAGCGCCGTGATCTGTCGTCCCTGCTGTTCCGACTAAAGCAAAAGGTATCAAGCCTTCTGCTCTCATCGCTTGTAAGTCAGTGATCAGCGCATCCGTTTTGATGGTACCGTTGTCGTGGGTTGAAACGCAGTGCACGGCTTTTTCACCTAACCCTAATAACGAGGCTGACTTTTGAACGTAAAGTGCGACTTATCGGAACAGACAATACGAAGTCTATCGGCATAACTCGGAAGACCTTGCTTTTGGATAGAATGACCATCCGTCACATCTGCAATTCGGTCACGTGCCAACAGAAGACCCATTAAATTACTCTGTGTGCCACCACTGGTGAAAATACCATCTGCTGACGCACCAAGCTCATAGCGCTCGCAAAGCCAATCCAGTACTTTTTGCTCAACATAAGTTGCCGCCGATGCTTGGTCCCAAGAATCCATAGATTGATTCAACGCGGCGATCATCGCCTCTGCAGCGACAGCTGGCATTAAAGGTGGTGTA
>ASHK01000763.1 GCA_000695745.1 Vibrio madracius
TCAGCGGAAGCAAGCTGACGAAAGCTCAAGAGTCTGCAAAATGGTTCAAAGCACTAAATGGTTGTTTGGTCAGCTGCAACGCACCAGATATAAAACATCTGCCGCAATGGGTGATGAGACGATGTCATGCTTCAGGATTAACGCCTGATGGCGAGGCGGTACAGCTACTTTGCCAATGGCACGAGGGTAACTTGTTTGCCCTTTCTCAGAGCTTAGAAAAACTGTCACTACTTTACCCAGATGGACAACTCAACTTAATTCGAGTTCAAGAGTCACTAAGTCGCCATAACCATTTCACGGTCTTCCATTGGATAGATGCGATCTTAGAAGGAAAGCCTAAGCGTGCTAACCGGATTTTGTCGCAGCTAGAAGCTGAAGGTATTGAGGCGGTTATCTTATTACGCTCGATACAAAAAGAATTGCAACAGCTGATAAAAATGCAGCAGATGTTAAGCCAGTCTTCGCTTAGCCAAGTCTTTGATAGCTTTAGAATATGGCAAAATAAAAAACCACTTTATAGCGCGGCGCTGCAGCGACTGACCGCAACGCGATTAAAACCAGCCATGCAACTACTCGCTTCTATTGAGGTCCAAGTAAAGACCCAGTATGAGATGAGTCCATGGCCCTTTCTACACCAGCTAACGCTCAATCTTAGCGCTACTGACAGCAGCCTGTCTTTACATCCATAAATTCGTGGTATAATTACGGGTCAATTGAGCTATCTCGCTCAACCTATTTAAGAACAACGAGGAAAATCTTTTGCAACGCGAAGAGTTGAAACTATTTCTAGCCGACAAAGCCGACGATATGAAAGCACAAGACATCGTAATGATTGATGTTGAAGGTAAGTCAACCGTGACTGACTTTATGATTGTCTGCACTGGTACGTCCAAAAGACATGTTATTTCAATTGCCGATCATGTTGCTTCTGAAGTAAAGAAAGCGGGTATGGAGCCTCTTGGTGTTGACGGAGAGCAAGAAGGCGAATGGGTCGTTCTCGACATGGGTTCAACCATGCTGCATGTTATGCAAGAACAACACCGCGAGCTTTACCAATTAGAAAAGCTTTGGAGCTAATACGTTGAAACTCCAACTCATCGCTGTCGGTACAAAAATGCCGAAATGGGTCGAAGAAGGCTTTCAAGAATACAAACGTCGTTTCCCACATGATATGCCACTTGAACTGGTAGAGATTGCTGCGGGCAAACGAGGTAAGAATGCTGATATTGCCCGTATCTTACAAAAAGAAGGGGAAGCAATGTTGGCCGCGGTTCCAAAAGGCAATCGCATTGTGACATTAGATATTCCTGGAAAAAAATGGGATACCCCACAACTTGCGGAACAACTTGAGAGTTGGAAGCTTGATGGACGTGACGTTTCTATTTTGATTGGCGGCCCTGAAGGACTAGCTCCAGCTTGTAAGGCTGCAGCCGATCAAAGCTGGTCCCTTTCCGCGCTTACTCTACCTCACCCACTCGTGAGAATTGTAATGGCAGAAAGCCTTTACCGAGCTTGGTCAATTACTGCAAACCATCCTTACCATAGAGAGTAAGCCTACAAGTGATGAGACGTAAACGTAGCCAGATACGGGACCATCAGGCAGAAGCACGGCTGTTCAAAAGCCGTGCTGTTGTTGCATTTGTATTTATCATCTCCATGATGCTAGTACTTGTTGCAAACCTCTACAATATTCAAGTTAATCAGTATCAAGACTACAAGACTCGTTCGAATGACAACCGCATAAAAGTGGTGCCAATCGCACCTAATCGCGGCCTTATTTACGATAGAAACGGCATCCTGCTGGCGGAAAACCGTCCGGTATTCAACTTAGAAATCACCCCTGAAAAGGTGAAAAATATGGATGAAACCATTGCAGGACTACGCAAATTTTTAGACATTCCTGAAGATCGAATTGAAGCGTTTGATCGAGATAGAAAGCGCACGCGTCGCTTCAAGTCTATCCCGCTGCTCACTCAACTAACAGAAGAGCAAGTGGCTGTATTTTCTGTCAATCAACATAAGTTTCCTGGCGTCGAGATAACAGCAAGCCTGAAGCGTTACTACCCCTTTGGTGATGTGCTAACCCACGTAATTGGTTACGTATCGCGAATCAATGATCGCGATATGCGCCGTCTTGTGCGTGAAGAAAGAGAAGCGAACTACCAAGCCACGCGTGATATCGGTAAATTAGGTATCGAACGCTACTACGAAGAAATTCTACATGGTACGGCGGGCTATCAAGAAGTAGAAGTGAACAGCCGCGGTCGTGTACTACACACGTTGAAATTTGTGCCACCAATTCCTGGTAAAGATATCGTGTTAAACCTCGATATCAAGTTGCAACTTAAGGTCCATAAGCTGTTAGCGGGACGTCGTGGCTCTGCGATCGTGTTAGATCCAAATGACAATGGCGTCCTTGCGATGGTTTCAAGCCCAAGCTACGATCCGAACGCCTTTGTTAACGGTATTTCGAGTAAAGCGTATAAAGCGTTACTCGAAGACAAAAACCGTCCGTTAGTGAATCGTGCAACGCTTGGTATTTATCCACCAGCTTCCACAGTAAAACCTTTTATTGCGGTAGGTGCACTTCAAGAAGGGGTCATTACACCGCAAACAACGCGGAATGACCCAGGATATTGGCGTATTCCAAATTCGAAAACTCGTCCATTCCGCGACTGGCTTCGTTGGGGTCACGGTAAGGTCAATATTCTCAAAGCTATTGAAGAGTCTGTGGATACCTTCTTCTATCAAATTGCCTATGACATGGGTATAGACAGGCTATCCAAATGGATGATGATGTTCGGTTTTGGTGACTATACCGGCATTGATATCTACGAGGAAAGTAAAGCCAATATGCCAACAAGAGAATGGAAGATGGCTCGTCACCGAACGCCATGGTATCAAGGCGATACGATTCCAGTAGGTATTGGTCAGGGTTACTGGACAGCCACTCCAATGCAAATTGCCAAAGCAACATCCGTACTCGTTAATCATGGTGAAGTACTTTCTCCTCATCTATTACGTGCAACAATTGATAATGGGGATAGCTTTGAACATCAAACCATGGCAGAAGTCGATTCTCGTCCACCCATTACTGGCGTGAAAGAAAGCTACTGGGATATTGCGCTTGAAGGGATGCGTTTGGTAAACCACGGCCCTAAAGGAACCGCAAGACGTGCCTTTAAGAACATGCCTTACCAATCTGGTGGTAAGTCTGGTACTGCTCAAGTCTTTAGCCTCGCTCAAGACCAAGAGTACAACGCAGAAGAACTAGAAGAG
>ASHK01000764.1 GCA_000695745.1 Vibrio madracius
AGTGCTTTGACTTGTGTTTTATCCGTTGCAGATAACGTCACAACAGGACAACCCAATGTTTTTTCAAGAGCAACGACATCGAGTTTCACTCTCTCTCGCTTTAGTGCATCCATCTTATTGAGTACAACCACCATAGGGCGACCTAACTCACGCAGTTGCAGTGTCATGTACAAGCTGCGCTCAAGACTAGTCGCGTCAACGACATTAATGATGAGATCCGCCAAGTGTGTTAACACCGCACGGGAAGCAATAGATTCATCGATACTATTACCGTCATTACCACTATCTAAAGCATAAATCCCAGGCAAATCTGTCAACTCAAAATGATCACCAAGATGATGGTATTGACCGGTTTTCTTCTCGACAGTAACCCCTGCCCAGTTACCAACTTGCTGCTTAGCTCCAGTAAGGCCATTAAACAATGTCGTCTTACCGCTGTTAGGGTTACCTACCGTTAAAATCTTGTAGTTCATGAGTGGGCCTCTACTTCAATGGCATTCGCGATATTGTTACGAATAGCAAGAGCCACGCCACGTACTTCAATTTGCAATGGGTCGCCCATCGGAGCACGACGAACCATCTTGACTTCTGTATTCGGTAATATCCCMATTACCATTAACYTTTTACGAACATCGTCGTTCAATCCATTTAATGCAGTGATTCTTCCACTACTACCTATTTTCAGCTCTGCAAGTTTCATTAGATTCACCCGATTTCTGTTTAGTAATGAGAAATATTACCATTAGCACTTATTTTATAATTGGAAACTAAGATGTCGCCTTGAGTCAAATCAATTTTAACCAGATTGCAACTGTATTATTTGTCAAAATGTGTCCGTCAATTACGTCAATTTCAACGCCAAATACGACTTTTCGTGACACAAAAAATGACAGAAAGAAAAGACAAATAAAAATAAAAAACATACAAAAACAAATAGATAGCCCCTATATCAAACAATGGCGCAATTCTTATAATAAGTTGCCGTTTTTTTTATAAGGAAAATAAGTAGAACTACTTATAGTTGATTGCAACAGAGCAAACCTGCTCCTGTTAATCGAAATTCCAGAGGTGATGTGGGTAACCGCATCACTCCGGCAGCAAGCGAAGGTGTCATTGGCACCCGCGGTATGGTCCCCCGGCTATGCCGCGAATTTTTTTCTTACTCGCATCTCAAACTTCCCTGCAACAGCTACTCTTCTGATTTGTAAACAATTACTCTGTTTCCCATACTCAGAACAAGATGAGCAAATGGAATTGAACACTATGTTGAAACTCAATGGTGATGTGGGAGAAAGCTTCGGCCAATGGCAGATGGGACAAGATGCTTCCCTAATCCCTTTACTCGATATGGCAAATATCGCTTGCGGTTTTCATGCTTCTGACCCGGACAACATGGTAAAAACCATCGACCTCTGCATGACACATAACGTTACAATAGGGGCGCATCCGGGTTATGCAGACAAAGAAGGATTTGGTCGACGTTCAATTCCAATGACCTCTAGTGAGCTCATTCATTCCATGCTTTATCAAATTGGTGCGCTCAAGGCACTGGCTGAATATCGTGGTAGTAACATCGGTTATTTCAAGCCGCATGGTGCTTTATACAATGACATGATGCAATCTGACGAGATACTTAAATGTATGCTTACCGTGTCAACGACTATCAAGCTTCCTGTTATGGTGTTGGCGACTTGCCGTTCAGCGAAGCTACTGGAACTCGCCAATCAATATGGTGCCACATTGATATTCGAGGCCTTCGCTGACAGGCGCTACCTCGCATCTGGTTTATTAGCACCGCGAAGCCTTGATGGTGCGGTTTTGCACAACGACACCGATATTCTCAAACAAGTGTCTTCCCTTATTACACACCAATCTGTCGAGACCATTAATGGGCAAACGTTAACATTAAATGCCCAAACACTCTGTGTACATGGAGATAATGAAGCATCAATTCATATGGCGAAGACAATTCGCTCGCTTATTGATTCTCAAGGTGATTCATGAAACCCGACCTGCGCCTAATCGCCGTTTCTGAATCCGCGCTCATGGTGTACTTTGCTAAGGAAGTTGAGCTTACCTTGCCCAGTGCCATTCGCCAGTTATGCGACTGTCTTCAAGCTCAGTTTGGGACAGCGATTCTGAATCTTACCCCTTCCTACACAAGTTTACTGGTGGAATATCATCCTTTGCGCACCAATCAACAGCAGCTCAGCTATTTCATAACAAATATTAAAGTGAACCACACGGACGCGGGCCCAGCATCATCGGTCATAACATTACCTGCCTACTATGCCACCGAAGTAGGTCCAGACTTAACGATAATGGCAAATCAACTGTCATTATCAGTAGCGCGTATTATCCAAATACATAGCGAAGCACTCTACACGGTTTGTGCTATTGGCTTCGCTCCAGGGTTTGCGTTCTTGGCGCAAGTTCCTGACGAAATCCAAGTTCCTAGGCTCGAGACACCTCGGCACCGAGTACCAAAAGGCAGTATTGGCATCGCTAGAAATCAAACAGCCGTTTATCCTCAAGATACACCAGGGGGGTGGCAAATAATTGGTAACTGCCCTATTGACCTGTATAACCCCAAACAACCACAACACTGCAAATTGAGCGTTGGTGATAAGATTCGCTTCGAAGCCATTAACCAACAAGAGTTTATTCGTCTCGGAGGTCAAATATGCCGAAGTTGGTAGTGATCAATCAAGGTCACCACACTACGATTCAAGATCTTGGTCGCTACCACTGTTCTCACATTGGATTGAGTCAAGGAGGGGTTAGCGATCTCCACGCTCACTGCTGGGTCAAAAACTGTTAGGTAACCCATCGCAAAATCCAAGCTTGGAAATTGTATTTGGCCGTATAAAGCTACGAGCGATTGACCCAGTTGATTGTGTGCTCACCGGAGCCGATTGCCAAGCCATCAATGCCACTTTAGGAATATCATTGCCTCAATGGCAAGCATTTCGCTTAAATGATGGAGATGAACTGCATCTATCAATACCAAGAAGAGGTCTGAGAACCTATCTGTCAGTGCGGGGAGCGTTCAAGTTACCCTCATGTTTAGGTAGCGTCGCTACGGTTGAGAGAAACCAGCTAGGGGGGCTAGAGGAAGAGGGGAA
>ASHK01000765.1 GCA_000695745.1 Vibrio madracius
CGTGTTCTCCAGCCCCAACTCTTGCTTCGCTTCTACCAGCGCTGATGATGAGATCTGTACTTGGTTAGCCGTTTGTTCAGCCCGACGGCCACCTCTGACAGGGAGTGACCAATTTCATCTACATGTTGCGATTGCTGCTCGACACTCATCAAACTGTCGCGACTATTTTGAGTCAGGTCGGCCATACGCTGTTCAACATTTTCTACACTCCCACTCACTTGTCCAACTAACGAGGACAACGCATGATTCATAGTATTAATTGACACCGTCAACTCAGTGAGTTCATCACTACCTGACACCACTAAAGGCTCCCTAGATATGTCTCCATCAGCAATAGTTCGAGCCCTTTGCGCAATAAGACCAACACGACCTCCAATTTGGCGTCCCATAAAATGAGAAATAATCAACGCCACAATGAGCACAGCAATGCAGCTAACACCCAACACGGTCATCAGTGCCATTACGCTGCGACTAATACTTTGCTCGGTAAAGGACGCTTTTTGCTGCTGTGCATTCACGATTGCATTGAGTTCCATTTGAACAGCGCTCATCGCTGGCAGTAGCGTCTCCGACATCAGGTTGTTGGAACGATTCCAACCTGCTGATTGACGGAGCTCTATGACTTGTTGCGCTATGGGCATATACAGTGCTTTCATTTCGTTAAACAGAGACCATAAACTCTGATCGCTGCTACTCATAAACACTGTTTTATCATCAATCTGCTCCACAACTTGTTGATGGAATTTCATCAAATCGGAATATTTATCAAGGTAATCTTGTGCACCATACTGCAAGTAATCTCGCAAAGCGGCTAACGCGTTCGCCAATGAGTTGTAGCCATCGGCATAAAGTTTGAACAGACGCTTTCTCTCTCCCCCTTCCGCATTGCCTGCTTCGTCATTGATAAGCCCTTGCAACTGGTCAAGCGCGACCTCTGCAATTGGCGCAGCTTCATTGATGAATAAAGAATGCGCGGGTAAATTATCATCCGTGTGACTCAGCGTCAGAATGTCTGTCGCGGCCGCTTTGATGATGGACCATTCATCGTTGACGATTTGATATTGCTGCGCAGAAATCAGTGATTCCAAACTAATCAATTGGACATCGACGTAATCGATATGCGATAGCACCTCTGCGTGGTAACTTTCGACTTGTTCCTCAGAACCCACTAAGAGTAAAAACCCTCGTAATTCTGATACGGTTTTTTGGAGAGACTGACCAAGTTGTCGACTAGCATCGACAGTTGGAAGATCATGCATCAGCAACGACTGAGTGTCTTTTTGTACGCTTTCTATACTGCGATACACCAAAAGTGATGAGACGATAAAAAGTACGCCAAGCCCCAGAAAACTTGTTCTGAGCTTACCCGATATCGAGAGCTTCATCCTTAAACCTCTATAAAATACAAGCTAATTTATAACTATATCGACACCTTTCAAAAAAACTCCATCTTTTGTTTTACTATTTGTTACTAACTCTTTGCTAAGGTTAGAATTTACATTCGGTATTGAATAAAACTAAACAGTATTAGCACGTAATCTAATGCTCAAATATTTAATGCTAAAGCCTACTCACAAGCAAACCTAATTCGTATCGCGCTAAGGAAAACACCCGAGAAGGATGGATGGCACCACTATTAAGTTACCAACACTTAAAATATTCGGAAGTACGAGAATATAAACCTTCACTTCAAACGTACATGCTCGGCGCATCGTATGGATTTACTGACAATGTTGCCTTCTATTTTTCCGGAGGAATTGGTGATTATCGCTATAAAAATAACGACAACAGAGCACTAGCATTAGGGACTGGTGTGTTCGCAACTTTCTGATTTTGGTTTGACTTTATCGGGTGGGTTTGAAACCAGTTTGGTGGACTCTCACAATGGACAACTTACTCACTTCATCACACGAATCGGTTGGAGCTTTTAGACTTTTACCAAGTTTCATTGGTAGCTCACCCTACACT
>ASHK01000766.1 GCA_000695745.1 Vibrio madracius
CATGCGGGTGATGTCCATCCAGATATGCTTGTCATTTTGAATGACAATGAAATGTCTATCTCAGAGAACGTTGGTGCGCTTAACAACCATCTGGCTCAAGTGCTATCTGGCAGTCTGTACACCTCTATTCGCGAAGCGGCAAGAAAGCACTATCCGGGTTACCGCCAATTAAAGAGCTAGTTCGTCGAACTGAAGAACACCTGAAAGGCATGATCGTTCCGGGCACGTTGTTTGAAGAGTTAGGCTTTAATTACATCGGCCCTGTTGACGGGCATGATGTCAATGAATTGGTCAAAACGCTAAAGAACATGCGTGAGCTCAAAGGTCCGCAGTTCCTACACATTATGACCAAAAAAGGTAAAGGCTACGAGCCTGCTGAAAAAGATCCTATTGGTTATCACGGCGTACCAAAATTCGACCCTTCGCACTCTTGTTTGCCGAAAAGCAGCTCAAGTAAGCCAACCTATTCAAAGATTTTTGGTGACTTCCTTTGCGACATGGCCGCTAAAGATCCGTCGTTAATGGCGATTACTCCGGCAATGCGTGAAGGCTCAGGTATGGTTCGCTTCTCAAAAGAGTACCCGAGTCAGTATTTCGACGTTGCCATTGCCGAGCAACACGCCGTGACACTGGCTACTGGTATGGCCATCGCGGGAAATCGCCCGATCGTTGCGATCTACTCTACCTTTTTGCAACGCGGCTATGATCAGCTAATCCATGATGTCGCAATTATGGATCTACCTGTGATGTTCGCCATCGACCGTGCCGGGTTAGTAGGTGCAGACGGTCAAACGCACCAAGGAGCGTTCGATTTAAGCTTTATGCGCTGTATTCCTAATATGGTCATCATGGCACCGAGCGACGAGAATGAGTGTCGTCAGATGCTATACACTGGTCATATTCATGATGGGCCAAGTGCAGTACGCTACCCGCGTGGTAGTGGCAATGGAACAACACCAGAAGCGACATTTACTGCGCTAGAAATTGGTAAAGGCCGCATAGCCCGTCAAGGCAGTAAAGTGGCGATTTTATCTTTCGGTACTTTCTTAGATAATGCGCTTGTCGCGGCGGAAAATCTCAATGCTACCGTTGCCGATATGCGCTTTGTGAAACCGCTAGATGAAGCGTTAATTCGAGAGCTATGCGACAGCCACGATGTGATTGTCACGTTAGAAGAAAACGCAATTGCCGGTGGCGCTGGCGCTGGTGTTATTGAGTTTATGATGCGTGAGAAGTTAATGAAGCCAGTTCTTAACCTAGGCCTTCCTGACAAGTTCGTTGCTCAAGGCACTCAAGATGAACTGCACGCTGAACTTGGACTGGATGCGACAGGGATTGAAAAGTCCATTCGTGACTATCTGGTGAAATAACCTGACTCATTTTCACACTTAAAGCGGCTTTAGGCCGCTTTTTTGTTTCTTCAGCAATAAAAAAAAGACCGCAATAAGGATTGACAGTCTTTTTGATATCGCCTAGCAACCGCGATTAAGCGTTCGCTTCACGCTCTGCAATAAATGCTAACGCCATCTTAATGCGAGCAATCACACGCTCTTTACCAACCAGTTCCATCACCGCATCCACAGATGGTGATTGACCACCGCCTGTTACAGCAACGCGAAGAGGCATACCGATTTTACCCATGCCAATTTCTAACTCGTCACAAACTGCTGTGATGACTTGATCTTTAATGTTGTCCGTCGTCCACTCTTCTAAAGTTTCTACTTTCGCTAACGCTGCTTCTAGCGGCTCTTTCGCAACACCACGTAGATGTTTTTTCGCTGCGCCAGCTTCGAACTCAGAGAAGTCTTCGTAGAAGTAACGAATTTGCTGAGCAAGTTCAACCAATGTATTGCAACGCTCACCCACAAGTTTAATCACGTCAGTAATTGCAGGACCATTTTCTGTGTTGAGCTTCTGCTCATCAAGATGCCATTGTAGATGCTTCGCCACATACTCTGGCTCAGAGGTCTTGATGTAGTGGTTGTTCAACCAATTTAGTTTGTCAGTATTGAACGCAGAGGCTGACTTCGAAATAGCATTCAAAGAGAAGAAATTGATCATCTCTTCTTGAGAGAAGATTTCCTGATCGCCATGAGACCAGCCTAGTCGCACTAGATAGTTGTTCAAGGCGTTTGGTAAATAACCTTCATCACGGTACTGCATTACTGATACTGCGCCGTGGCGCTTAGACAATTTTGCGCCATCATCACCTAGAATCATTGCACAGTGTGCAAACGTTGGTACTGGCGCACCAAGTGCTTCATAAATATTGATTTGGCGAGGCGTGTTGTTGATATGATCTTCACCACGAACAACGTGAGTAATGCCCATATCCCAGTCATCCACAACAACTACAAAGTTATACGTAGGTGCACCGTCAGTACGACGGATGATCAAATCATCCATTTGGCTGTTAGAAATCTCGATACGACCACGGATCTGATCATCAAATACCACACTGCCTTCTTTAGGGTTGCGGAAACGGATAACACATGGATCGCCATCTTTTGCTGCCGCATTAGCCGCAACAATTTTTGGGTGGTTAGCGTCATAACGCGGAATTTCTTTGTTCGCTTCTTGTTCTGCACGAATCTCTTCTAGCAGCTCTTTGGATGCATAACACTTATATGCTTTATCTTCTGCTAATAGCTGATCAACCACTTCGTTGTAACGGTCAAAACGCTTAGATTGGAAATACGGACCCTCGTCCCATTCCAATCCCATCCACTGCATGCCTTCCAAGATCGCGTCCACTGCTTGTTGTGAGTTACGCTCTAGATCGGTGTCTTCGATACGCAGAACGAATTCACCGCCTTGGTTTTTAGCGTATAGCCAAGAATAGAGTGCAGTACGTGCACCACCGACATGAAGATAGCCTGTTGGGCTAGGAGCAAAACGTGTTTTAACCGTCATCGAATGTACCTTGTTGTCAACGTCGCACGATGCTTGTCATCGTGCGTTGCAAATTTGGGCGCTATTTTATCACCTTAAGCTAAATCTACAATCAATAGCTTGACCTTACCCTTGCGGTAAGGTTTATCGTTAGCAATAGTCAAACTCATATTCGAGGTGTTTTATGAATCACATAACGCTAAAACTCTCAGGACTTTCCTGTATGGGGTGCGTGAATAAGCTGAAAAAAGCACTCGATGCCTCTTCTCTATCTATTGATGTAGAAACACTGACCACAGAAAGGTTGGTTGTCATGACACCATCTGATACCAGAGACATTATTAATATCGTTCAATCGCTTAACTACCAAGCTACACCAATGTGGCATTTCAAATTATCGGGTCTAAGCTGCGGTAAATGTGTTGCTAAGGTGCGCGCTCAACTCGATTTATTCGATAACAGTGACATTATTACACTGACAAAAAACGAGCTGCTTATCGCAACATTAGTCGATCCGCAAACCATCATTGACAGCATCAAGGCGCTTGGTTACCAGGCAGAATCAGTGGACATCGATACCATTAGTGAAGCAGACTCTACGTCACAAACAACCAACACCGATTCGGAATCAACGAGCCCTCAGTCAACAGTCACAGCGCCAGATTTACCACTGGTTGAAGGAAGTCATCGTCTTCACTACCTTATTCAAGGAATGACATGTGCCAGTTGTGTTAGCTCAGTAGAAAAAGCTCTGGCTAACGTAGATGGTGTCGAAAGTGCTCGAGTCAACCTTGCCGAACAGAGCGCGATGGTAATAAGTAGTGAAACCGCTGAAACGATCAATAGTGCCTTGCTTAAAGCCGTTTCAGACGCCGGTTACCAGGCTGAATTGGTTCAAGATCTAGCCGCAAGTCAGAGCCAACAGCAACAAACGCTATTAGCTCATCAAGCTAAGCAAAAAAAACATACCATCATTGCATTATCGATAGGTGCACCATTAATGTTGTGGGGGGTATTAGGAGGGAACATGATGATCCGCAACCCTCTCGACCAGATGACATGGGGGGTTATCGGTGTTGTGTGCCTATGGTTGCTCGCGACCTCAGGTCGTGACTTTTATGTCAACGCATATAAAGCGCTGAAGCACAAACGCGCCACTATGGATACACTGGTCGCTTTAGGTACTGGCGCAGCATGGTTTTATTCTATGTTAGTTGTCATCAAACCCAGTTGGTTCCCACATCAATCTCGACATGTTTATTTTGAAGCGAGTGCGATGATTGTCGGTCTTATTTCCCTCGGTCATTACATTGAAGCGAAAGCCAAATCTAAGACTAATCAATCGCTACAAGCATTGATGAATCTGCAGCCACAATATGCAACTGCCATTATCAATGGTCAGGACCGATCAGTAGCGGTATC
>ASHK01000767.1 GCA_000695745.1 Vibrio madracius
TTTATCGCGGGCATATACAACTAGAAAATTAAGCGGAGCTGATACAGGAGAAGAGCTTACAGGTTGAATATATGCACCAACATGATCCCCATATTCTCTATTGATCTGCTTTACAACATCTATCATCGCGGAATTGGCTTTATTTTTACTGTAATATCTTGAGAATCTTTGATCTCCTTATTAAAGCGCTCCCAAAAACTAGTATCGTTACCAAACAACCTTAGTGTATCCCCAGCTTCAGATCGCCATCGATTTTGATAGAGTACCATCGTGGCATTCTTAAGGCTCTTAACCACTTCTTTGGTAGAACTATCTGTGAGCTTTGGAAGTTCTATTTTGATACTACTCCCTGCATCAGAACCAATTTGAAATGCTTTAATATTATCTGTTCCATTCAACAGCTTCTGCCCAGCAAAACTTGTTGTTTCACTCACTCGATACAGTTCATCGGTAAGTGCGCTATATTCGTTAAGAATTGCTATCCGATCTTGTGAATCTAAAGAACCATTCATATATCTTAACGTTAAATCACGCATCCTTACGAGATTCTCAGTATATTCGTTAATCGCACCCTCAGCAGTCTGCAACATAGAGATTGCATCATTTGCATTGTGGATAGCAACGTCAAATCCTCGCTGTTGGACATATAACTTATTAGATATCTGTAGACCTGCAGAATCATCTTTAGCTGAATTTATTTTTTTTTCCAGATGATAACCGACTCATAGAATTACTAAGCTCATCAGAAACACGTTCTAAACGGTTGTATCCTCTTACCGCTGTTATGTTTGTTTTAACGCTTAACATTTCGAGTGAGCCTCACCATCATCATCTTTATTGTCAATAATTTAATTACTTAGCTAATATGATATCGACCTCAAATGCAATAGGTTTAGCATTTGATCAAAAAAAGTATATGTCGTTTACTCTGGAGGAATCAAAACAACAATATTTAAATGTAAAAGATGATGATATCCCTGTCCGTGGATGTTAGTTCACAGAGACATCAATCAAGAGCTAAAACCGCTTTCTTGCAGCTTAGTAACGCTTACATCAATTCTAGAACTGAGATCATCAAATCGCTCCGTGTATGCGTTATTAATAAAGTTATTAAAGTCACTGCCCACCATCTCATGAGAATGCATGTTATCTAAGGCTTTGCGGTAAGCCTCGCGCTTTGACTCTTCTAAGTTATTTAAGAAGCGTTCAATTGCATCCAACATCACAGCCTCTAGGATGCCACCAACTGCACCTGAGACCTGGTTAAGCGATGATTTTATTTCTACTACGAATGCAACATCAGAAGCTACTTTAGATGCTCTGCGTGCTCTTAAGTACCATTTCATATCATCAATGAAGTTTTCTACCTCTTTGCGATATCTCACGTTAACAGAGATCTGGACTAGCATCGTTTTAGTATCTTCATCACGTTTATCATCAGAAGCCTGAAGAGAGTTCGCTAATTGCTCTTGAGCGTGCGTAGCCGCTCTTGCTAGCTCTTCTTCGTGCTTACTTAAGTCCTTGCATGCTTCATGGAGAATACTGCTATCTATAAGCTTTCCGATAGTGTATTTACGATTCCCACCTAGTTGCGATGCTGATATCCTTAAACCACTCAGGTTAAATACTAAGCCCGTGGCTGTATCGCCCTTTCGTTGTATCTCTACTATTAATTCTGGATGAGTCGACTCTACAGCGACAACAAAATCAGCGAGCGTAGAACCCTTGCTGAGCTTATTGATACCCTGCTTAACTAACCTAGCGATCTGCGCTTTCTTGTTAAAGATGGATGCATCGTTAATCTCTGCTTTAACGTCATAGCCAATATCTTTACTACTAACTAGCTCACGTAGCCGAATYCCTCTCTAGCTCTCTCATAACCTCTTGAGCGCGTATCTTGCTATATGAGTCGCTTACACGCTTACGCGTGATGGTATCGATAGTAGATGTAATGATGTGGATATGTTCTTTTTCAGTATCGTTATGCTTGAAAGCAATGTAGCGACAATTATCGTAACCTAGGTGACTCATTAGGCTCCTGGTTGATTTTCGCCACTGTGTGTTCGTGAGATTTTCATCAGGTGGTAAACTGACAACCATATGCTTGAACTGCTGCTTCACGCTTGGATTAAGCCGTATGGAACTTTGCATCTCTCTTATTGCTGCTGACATATCCAGATCCTCACCAGGAGCGCTCCTAGCATTTTCTGGGATGTTAAGGATGTTGTTAGCGCAGATGAACTCAGTAACCGCGCTAGCTTCTTTAGTGTCGCCCTTGGCGTACTGGATAAGATATTTAGCGACTCGCTCTTCATCGCCAGCGATATAGTTAACTAGCGTTTCAGCAGTAGCGGCGGAATGCTTTCCGCC
>ASHK01000768.1 GCA_000695745.1 Vibrio madracius
ACGTTAACTTTTCCTATATCGATAACGAAAGCCTAGAAGAGTTCTTTGTCAACGTTCCTGAGCAAGGTGGATCCCAGATCATTCCACCTGGAATGCCAAATGCAGGTGTTGTTCATTTCGTTAGCCATGGTACTGCTGGAAAACTGGGTGTCTTCCGTATTGAAACCCAAAAGACAGCAGGCAATGGCAAGTTAACGACTTCTGGCTTAGGCTCTGATTCTGCTGCAAAAGAGCAAGTGAAAGTGGGATTTGAATATTTCAAAGGTAATTTGTCACGCATTGCAGCAAACAACCAATATTCTGATCACGAGTTCCATTTACACTTTGTCGATCTGCAAATGTCAGGTAACTCGCATGGTTCAAGTCTTGCCTCTCTTATTGCAAACTGCTCTACCCTGCTTGGGAAGCCGATGCAAGAGTCGATGGTGGTACTTGGCTCGATGACATTAGGTGGTGTCATTAATCCAGTACAAGATCTTGCAGGTTCTATGCAAGTCGCTCTAGAAGCTGGTGCAACTAAGATTCTGATCCCTATGGCATCGGCTAGTGATATACCAACTGTACCTGCTGAGACATTTACCAAGTTCCAAGTTAGTTTTTATCAAGATCCTATTGACGCTGTGTATAAGGCGCTAGGAGTACATTAACAACGTCAAATCGATAACGTCAAAGCGGCAATCAACAGATGCCGCTTTTTGTTTTTTTGTATATGGTGCTTTTAATCTATTCTGATACACCAACGTTATCCTTCTACTCCGATAACGGTAACTTTTAATAATCAAACGAATCGTATTCATCTTCGCTGGTACTATGGCGACAGTCCATACCTTTGTATATGTTCAACGCAAAATTCCAATCATTCCACGCGAAGAAAAAACCGTTAACATGTCGGCAGTTATCCACATAAATGTCATAGCTACCTGCGTTTTCAAAAACTTTTAACCGATTAATCATATACGCGTCATTTTCGTTAGTATCAACTGCAACCAGAACCAATGAATCACCATTTTTTTCATAAAATAGGTATAAAAAAATGCCATTACCAGCTCTATTCCTGCGGCCATCTCGTATTCTTCATCAATCTTGAAACCGACTTCTTTCTCTAATAAATGTATAATCATAAAAACTGTCTCTTTATTACCCAACATACTCTAGTAGAATTATTAAATTTTTGATAGAAATATTAAACTTCGTTAGCAGCAATTCTGTCCATGTAAGAATCTAAAAGGCTTTTATTATTTTGTATCTTTTTCTTAACTTTACCTTTCTCGAAGCTATCAAGCTCCTTTCGATAATAAAAAAATCGTCTCGCATTCTCCACTGAACCAATCGCATAGTTTACGTAGAACGAATTACTAATTTTTTTCTTTTTATCTTCGTTTGAAAAAAGCATGTGCTGGAATAATTCCTGCGGCATTTTGTATGCGGTTAATATTTGGTCAACTCTATACATTGCTTGCCAAAGATCCTGCGCTTCCAGAGCATTTAGGCTATGGCTAGATACAAGCGATTCAACCTTATCAGCTATATCATGTATACCTTTTGCCATATGTGATACAGTCTTTTTAACACCATTGCATTCAATCAGCACTTTAGAGCGACTAGCCTCCAGTTCACAGTCAGCCATCATGCTATTGTACATTTGATGCTCTTTTCTCAATTTTCTAAATATTGCATCAGTGACTTGATATTTACCAATCTTAAGTTCATGACATCCATGATTACTTATCAGTTCTTCAATATTTGAAGGCATTCTTTCATTAATTTTAACTTTAGCAATAATGACATATTTACCTTGTTCTTTGTCTTTCCATTTTAGTTGTAACTGCATCCCACGCGGATGCCTATATATATTGTACCCTTTCAAGCCATTATTTTGATTAGATACACTTTCTCTATATATTGAAGTTAACGTTTGAGCCACACTAGCCATATTATTATCTCTTCATTGATTCGTTAAGTTAATAATAAGGCAATCGTATTAATAAACTCAAGAATTTT
>ASHK01000769.1 GCA_000695745.1 Vibrio madracius
TGTAGAGGTATTCACAACTAAAAAGCATAGGATTGGCAATGCTGGATTCTAAATTACTTCGTACAGAGCTGGATGAAACAGCTGAAAAATTAGCGCGTCGCGGCTTCAAACTAGACGTAGAGACTATCCGTAAACTTGAAGAACAACGTAAGTCCATTCAAGTAGAAGTTGAGAATTTACAATCCACGCGTAACTCCATTTCTAAGCAGATCGGCCAAAAGATGGCAGCAGGCGACAAAGAAGGCGCTGAAGAGATTAAAAAGCAGATCGGTACACTAGGTAGCGATCTTGAAGCAAAGAAAGAAGAGCTTACAGCAGTAATGGCTCAACTTGATGACATCACACTGTCTGTTCCTAACGTACCAGCGGATGATGTTCCTCACGGTAAAGATGAGAATGACAACGTAGAAATTTCTCGTTGGGGTGAGCCTAAATCTTATGACTTTGAAGTTAAAGATCACGTAGACCTTGGTGAAATGGGCGATGGTCTAGACTTCGCGAGCGCGACTAAGATCACGGGTGCACGTTTTATCGTAATGAAAGGTCAGTTTGCTCGCCTGCACCGTGCAATCGCTCAATTTATGCTCGATCTTCACACTGAAGAGCACGGTTATACAGAAATGTACGTGCCTTATCTAGTGAACGCAGACAGCCTGTTTGGTACAGGTCAGCTGCCTAAGTTTGGTAAAGATCTTTTCCACACTGAACCACTGACTGAAAAAGCGAGCGATGAAGAGCCACGTAAACTGTCTCTTATCCCGACCGCAGAAGTGCCAGTAACGAACCTAGTGCGTGACACTATCTCTGAAGAGGCGGACTTGCCACTTAAGATGACGGCGCACACACCGTGCTTCCGTTCTGAAGCAGGTTCTTATGGTCGTGATACTCGTGGTCTGATTCGTATGCACCAGTTTGATAAAGTCGAATTGGTACAAATCACCAAACCAGAAGACTCAATGAACGCGCTTGAAGAGCTGACAGGTCATGCTGAAAAAGTACTTCAATTGCTTGAACTTCCATACCGTAAAGTGGTTCTTTGTACGGGTGATATGGGCTTCGGTGCTCGTAAAACTTACGACCTTGAAGTTTGGGTTCCTGCGCAAGAGACATACCGTGAGATCTCTTCTTGTTCAAACATGTGGGACTTCCAGGCTCGTCGTATGCAAGCTCGCTTCCGTCGTAAAGGTGAGAAAAAG
>ASHK01000770.1 GCA_000695745.1 Vibrio madracius
AAAGCGGAAGTGGTGGATCTCGATGGTCCGGTGCTGCTTGGCAGCGATATTGACAATGGACTTAGCTATAAAAAAGGTCGGCTACTGCTATAGCACTCAAAAGCATTCACTCTCAATGAAAGAGCAAAAAAAACGCGTGACCCTTTTCAGGTGTCACGCGTTGTTACTTTTAGCTGGTAACTATTTCCCCAGGCACCGCATCGGCCATGGTCTGAGGACGTTTTTTAATCACATGGCGTAAACGCAGTAACATCAAGACTGCAGCCACACTCAACCCTGTTACAATGCCTACCCAAAAGCCTTTTTCGCCCATCGCTGGCACAATATGATCGGTCAAACCAAGCACCACACCGAGCGGTAACGCCAATCCCCAATAAGAAGCGATCGCCAACAGCATAGGGACTTTGGTGTCTTTGTAACCACGGAGCGCACCATTTGATGAGGTTTGTAGCGCATCACTGAATTGGTACATCGCAGTAAACACCAATAGTGTTGCCGCTGTTGCACTCACGGCAGGGTCGGTCGTATAAAGTCGAATAATCACGTCAGGGAACAACAAGAAGATCGTCACCGACAGCAGTGACATCAATCCTGCAACCAAAATACCGATTTTGCTGCGCTCTATTGCACCTAATTCATCTTTAGCACCCAAGGCATGCCCAACCCGAATCGTGATGCCAAACGAAATACTCATTGGAATCACATACGTCATGCTAGAGATGTTCAGTGCGATCTGTGCGGCGGCTACGTTTTCCGCACCAATACGACCAATAAGCAAAGCAATAACAGCAAAAATACTGCCGCAGACCGCGATGTTCATCCCAATAGGTAGCCCTAACCTAAGCAAATGAATCATCTCTTTTGCTCTTGGTTTAATATCAGTAAAACGAATGATGGTTTTATAGTGGTGATGGCTTTTAATGTAGGAGTACAAGAGTCCAGACATTAGCCAATACACTAAACTGGTTGCCCAGCCACAGCCCACTGCGCCAAGTTCAGGAAACCCGAACTTGCCATAAATCAAAACGTAGTTGACCGGAATATTCACCAACAAACCAATAACCGAAATGATCATTGGCGCTTTAGTGTTGTTCATCCCTTCGCAAAAACCATTTAAGGTATAGAACAGAGCAATACCCGGCACACCAAATGCCAACGCAAAGGCGTAATCACTGCCAATAGGAATAATTTCTGAAGCAACGCCTATCCACTCTAAGATCGGTTTAGCACTGACCAAATACGCCACTAATAGCGCACTGGAAATCAATGCGAGCCAAACCATTTGGAAAAACTCAATAGAGATGCTCTCAAAATCTCGCGCACCACGGTGATAAGCCACTACAGGTGTAAGTGCCATAATGACACCACGAAGCAATAACAAAACCGGAATCCATAAGCTGGCACCCAAAGCTATCGCAGCAAGATCAGCGGCACTGACTTGCCCAGCCATCGTGGTATCGACAAACCCCATCGCTTGTGTTGCCAATTGGGTCAAAATAATAGGAATCGACAGATGCATCAGTGCACCCGATTCACGAGTAAAACGAGAAAAAGGACGAGTAGTCGTTTGCATGAAAGTTCTAAACACCAATAGAAATGCACCAGTGATGGCGGGATGGCGGATGTGCATTTTAGGGTGTGCCCGTTAGGCGGCGACAATATAAACACCTTACCCATAAATTTCAATAGCGTAAATCGACAAGAATTGTATTGAAGTTCGTCACAAAAGCACGCAGAATAGCGCGCCTTACCCTATCCTTGGGTTTACGGCCTTATATAACGATAGATTCGCTCTATCCCATGACTGCCACTTTTCTCACTCCACTGACGAGTACCACTATGAGTTTTGAATCCTTAGGTCTTTCGACTCCTATTCTTCGTGCTATCCAAGAATTAGGTTACGAAAAGGCATCACCAATTCAAGAGCAAGCCATTCCTGCTATTATAGAAGGCAAGGATGTCATGGCAGCCGCACAAACCGGCACTGGTAAAACCGCTGGTTTTGCCCTACCGCTACTTGAAAGATTAAACTCTGGTCAGCGAGTGAAAGGCAATCATATTCGCGCGCTTATTCTAACCCCAACGCGCGAACTGGCTGCACAGGTTCACGAGAGCGTGTTCAAATACAGCATCCACCTTCCACTTACCTCTCAATGTGTGTTTGGTGGTGTGAAAATCAATCCACAAATGCTGAAACTACGCAAAGGCTGCGACGTCATGGTCGCCACCCCAGGTCGTCTGCTCGATTTGTACCAGCAAAACGCTATCAAGTTCTCTCAACTTGAAGTGCTCGTGCTTGATGAAGCTGACCGTATGTTGGATATGGGGTTCTTCCGTGATATTAAGAAGATCCTCGATCTGCTACCTAAAATCGTCAAAACCTACTGTTCTCCGCTACATTCTCCAATGAGATTCGTGATTTAGCGAAAGGCTTAGCTCAATAACCAGTTGAAGTCTCAGTCACACCACCAAACTCAACCACGGCACTGGTCGAACAAAGCCTTTATATGGCAGATAAGAAGCAAAAACCAGCGATGCTGGCAAAACTGATTGATGATGGGAACTGGAAACAAGTCTTAGTTTTTTGTAAGACCAAACACGGTGCTAACCGTCTGGCTCGCTTCCTTGAAGGCAAGAAGATCACCGCGTTGGCGATTCATGGCAACAAGAGCCAAGGTGCACGAACTAAAGCACTTGAGCACTTTAAAACAGGTCAAATTCGCGTGCTAGTCGCGACTGATATTGCAGCTCGTGGCCTTGATATTCCGCAGTTGCCGCAAGTTGTAAACTTCGATCTTCCTCATGTCTCAGAAGATTACGTCCACCGAATCGGGCGCACGGGTCGTGCCGGTGAAACTGGCAAAGCGTACTCTCTCGTGTGTGCTGATGAGGCAAAAGAGCTCTTCGGTATTGAAAGACTGATCGGCAAGCTTATCAACCGTTTCGAATTAGACGGCTTCAAGCCTGTAAATGCGGTTCCAGAATCAAAGTTGGACACACGTCCGATCAAACCGAAGAAGCCTAAAAAACCGAAACAGCCTAAACAGGGCGGGCAAGAGAAAGCCAACACATCAGGACATGGTCGTGCTGATAAGCCGCGTTCAGAAAAGCCGCGCAAACCAAGACGATTCAATGCCCAGCGTAATGCCGAAGGTGAGTCGGATAAGTCAAGACCACGAAATGGCAATGGCAATGGCAAAAATCGTAAACCAAGAGCCAACAAACCTCGTTCAAGCAAGTCTCAAACGAACAAACCACAGCAAAGCGCATAACTAAAATAGCAAAAAGCCCACAACTCAGTTGTGGGCTTTTTGTTTGTGAATCTGTTTGTTATCTATTATGCACTTGCATAAATAACGCTACCACCTTTTATGGTGTCGATAATCTCTTTAGACAACTTTTCTGGCAAAGCAGGACATCCCCAACTGCGACCAAGATAACCATTCTTTCGGATAAAGGATTCATTGGCGTAATCAGCACCATGAACAACGATATAGCGGTTACGTGCATTGTCATTGACGCCTTTAGTCAACCCATCCAGCCTCAGAGAGTAACCATTGGCACCATAGTATGTCGAATCGGTTAAGAAAGTTCCGAGCGAGGTTTGACGAGAATTGATGATGTTAGAGAATTTAGTTGCTGTCTTTTTACCACTATTTACGCCATGTGATACATAAGTATTATACATTAATGACTTTTTCTCTAAGTCAATGACATAAAAACGTTTTTCTGTAGAGGGCTTGGAATAATCGATAATCGTCAATAATGGTTTCGAGCGATTTTCAGTATTTTCATAGGCTAGATAAGCATTCTTAAATAATTGAAAATCAACAACTTTAGATAAGTTAGCACTCTTATATATACCAATTGCTTCATCAGTGGGAGATAACGTCGCACTACGAGCACTAAAAGAGAATAAAAATAAAGCGAAGGAAAACACAATCCAACATTGAGATTTAGAAAATTTAATCATTATTACAACAAGTTATATCAAAAACAGGCAAACATTGAATCTTTACCACACTAAGGCTTATATTATCTTAAGTTAACTATTAATAAAGTCCAGTTTACCATTATTTACATATTTAAATCTAATTAGGTAATTACAACTAACAGAAAAAACCAATAATCATATAGCTATCAATACATTAGATAATGATAAGCCGAGGTAGGAAAATAATAGCACCGACCTCTGCCCATCATAAGCATACAATGACATATTATGCAGCTACGCTATCATTTAACGTCGTATTCTCATCGACTGTAAATGTCGGTACAAGTATACCCACAACCCAATAGCCAGTAGTATCATGCTCACCGTTATCCCCCAAAAACCCCAAGGGCTATGTGTTTCAGGAATGCCTCCTACGTTCATCCCCAACAACCCGGAAACAAAGGTCATCGGTAAAAATACCGTCGCAACTATGGTGAGTCGAAAGCTCGACTCTGACATGACTTCCGCGCGATTGGCATTATCTAAATTTTGTAGAACATCAATTCTATTAATTAAGTCATCGAGATTATCAATATTAAGGCTGACATGGTTTGAAGACCTCAATAAAGCAGTACGGTCCTCTTTCTCTAAATTCAGCGTCGCATCTTCCATGCGAATAAGTAGCGCATTGCGAAGCACCGTCAATATACGTCTTATTTTACATATATCGCCGCGTAACTTTAGTAATAATTCCGCATCAAATTCGTCTTGGCTATCAAAATAACGGTCTTCAATCACAGCCAGTTGGTCAGACATAGTAAAGGTTATTTTTTCAATATATACGATAAGATTTTTTACGATCGCTTTAAATACATCAACCACTCTAACGTTAGATTGAGCATCATTATTTACCAGCAATTGCGAGTAGGTTCGGTCAATAGCACTAACAGGGTGATAGCGAACCGTGATAATTCGGCTGGTATCGAAGAATATTTTTAAATCGATCAATCCAAGCGATTGTGTGACCGGTTTCTCACTGCTGATCATCAATGCTACCAATACACTGCCATCATGAAGATTGCGGTGATTAACAAAATTCTTTCTTAATAAGAAATTTATCAAGTCTTCTGCTAAGCCACTCTCTTTAGTCAACCAATGGTGATCTTCCTCCTTGGATAAATCCAAATCAATCCAACACGGTTGTTCTTTTCCTTGATGACCTTCAACACGCTGAGCATTTAACGGAGTAATAACTGGCATTGGCACCCTCGCTGTTATTGTTACTTTACTACCAAGATAGATTTTACGCGTTAAGGGTTAATTGTGAAGTATTTACCCTGTCCTATATACTAACAGTATATGGCACGACGACACTGGTCGTTTGTATGCCAATTATCACGTTTTTTGGGGTGCTTCATGGTTTTGAAAACCTACTCAACTCTTTGGCAAAAATGGCGAGGCCTATGGCGTCGAATTCGCCACAGCTTAATCGCCATCGCCGTGTTTATTAACGGCCTGTTTATTATCAATACGATTTGGGGCATTAAGTACAGTCTTGTTGATTTAATGCAGCTCGAAGACTTTGCTAATGTTGATTGGGCTAACCTCGCCAATGGACCATGGTTTCTTCTTGGCCTGTTCTTAATGATCAACGCATTTGGCCTGCTCTTTCGAGCTCGTATCGCGTGGTCGGTTAGCATCATTTTATTAATGATCACATTAATATTCACTTGGCACTTCTTTCCTAACCTAACGCACAGTCTGGTGTTAAACCTTGTCACCTTGTTGAGTTTGTTGGTTTTAAGCAAAGACTTCGACCGCTCAAGCGCGACGGCTGGGGGGATTTTTGCCTTTATCAGCTTTACGGTTCTGATTTTCTATTCCAGTTATGGCGCGCTCTATTTTGGCAATGAATTCAAGCCTGCAATTTCTGACCTGACCACCGCTTTTTATTTCGCAATTGTAACGATGACCACGGTAGGTTACGGCGATATCGTTCCCTTGTCTGAACCTGCCAGATTATTTACTGTTTCTGTCATCATTGCAGGTATTACCGTCTTCGCGACGTCCGTGACTACTGTACTTGGCCCGCTCATACGCGGGGGATTAAACAAACTCGTTAAAGGCAACCAAAGAAAAATGAAGAGAAAAGATCATTATATTGTATGCGGTACTTCGGTTTTGGCGATTGCGACAGCAAATCAACTACTTGCTCGTGGTCTGAGCGTCACCATCTTAACGATTGAACCAGAAGAAAACTTTCCCATCATTCAGCAACGTGTCTCTGGCGATGTGGATATTCTTTCTGGAGATAGTAGTGATAATTCCGTGCTGCAACTTGCAGGGATTAGTCAGTGCCGTGCACTGCTTGCACTGACGGATAATGATGCTGATAACGCGTTTATCGTTCTTACTGCCAAAGACTTTTCGCCGTCAACCAAAACAGTTCTTGCCGTCAATGACGCCAAAAATATGAATAAGGTGAAACAAGTGAAAGCCGATATCGTGCTATCACCACTTCTGTTTGGCAGTAAAGTTCTCGCCAGTATGATGTCTGGCGAACCGCTCGACAACGATCGTTTGGTGGCTATGTTACTCAATTCAGGGCAAGGGTTGTTCGATAAACAATGACCCCCTAGGCTCTGCTCACGTTTCCTCCCTTTGACCGTACTTATTGCAATAAGTACGGTCAGCTCCCCTCTCCAACGCTCTCTCTGAGCGCCATCAATAACCACACATAAAGTATTGTTTTTGTGAACATACGAGCAAAGTTGTCTTTGCAACTGGTGTAGTATTTAACGCATAAGCATCAGATGGTCATCTCGAGAGCGATCACAAGGTTTATGTGGTTCATCACCAAATGCTCAGAATGATAAGGTGCAAGCTGGCAACTAGCCATGAAGTATTTGGTGAGGAGTAAAGAATCGACGCATTAAGGAAGTCGAACTAATAATAAAACCATATACCAAGGAGCAACCTCTTATGTCTACGATGGCCCAAGGGAGCAATGCGCACCACAACACCCCATCCTATCCCGGCTTAACTACTGTAATTCACGGCAATGGTGCTGTCGCCCATGTTATGGATTACGTTTGTGGCGGTGTTATAGGATACCCCATCACCCCTTCTACCGAAATTTCCGAGCTGTATGAAGCCTTTAGAGCCCAAGGCGGCTGTAATGTTTGGGGACAACACCCATTCTTCTTCGAACCAGAAGGTGAACACTCCGCTCAAAGTGGTGCGTTAGGCGCTGCGTTGACAGGGGGGAAATACATTTCTAACGCCTCATCAAGCCAAGGGATCTTATATGGGCTTGAGTCGCACTATGTGACGGTTGGTAAAAAAGCCGCAGGCTTTGTCCTACACGTTGCTGCACGTTCGGTATCACGACATTCACTCAATGTGATGGCGGGACACGATGATGTTTACGCACTACTATCCGCTGGATACACCACCTTATTTGCCAGTAACGCTCAAGAAGCAGCTGACCTTGCTGCCATTTCGTATCGCGTCAGTGCCTTGTCACTTATTCCTGTCGCTAATACCATGGATGGCTTCGCAACCAGTCACATTCAAAGCGAAGTTCAACTCCCGGAGCCAGAGTTACTCAAGCATTATCTCGGTGACCAACAGATCGAATTCTCGCACCCACAGAAGCTCAGAGAATGCTCTATGGTGCCAAAGGCCGCGTGTGGCAACTC
>ASHK01000771.1 GCA_000695745.1 Vibrio madracius
GCTGACCTTTTTTACGAGCTTTCTACGGCAAAACAGTTCGCTAACTTCCTGACCCTTCCAAGCTATTCGTTACTTTAACCAAACCGGTGGCAAAGTACGTTTAAACCCTGCCGACTTGATTCGAATACACGATTAAGTCGGCAGGTACGAATAGCGCAAGCTATGAGACGAGGAGATAACATGGGAAGTTTAACTCTACAACAAGCACTGACCATTATTGATGGCACCTTTGAAGCTGGACTGTCTGACGACTGTGCGCCTTTGACTGTTGCTGTTCTTGATAATGGAGGAAAACTGATTTCTTTGCAGCGACAAGATGGTTCTAGCATGATGCGACCTGACATCGCTATCGCCAAAGCATGGGGCGCATTGGCGCTAGGTTGTTCTTCCAGAAAGCTCGCACAAGACGCCGACTCTCGTCCTGCGTTTATCTCCGCGGTTAATGTACTGGCCCACGGCAATATGGTTCCCGTTCCTGGTGGTCTGCTTATTCGAGATGAAGACAAGAACGTTATTGGCGCTATTGGGGTGAGTGGTGATCTGTCTGATATCGATGAGCGCTGTGCTATTCAAGGAATTAACTGCGCCAATCTGTTCAGCGATGAGGTCGCTGCTTAACGATTAAGGCCCTAACAAATTAGGGCCTTATATTTATTCATACTGACTTAGCCAAGTCTTAAATATTTGATTCACTTGTTTTTTTTGAGAAGCTGATAACGATTTAACTAAGCTTTCCTGAACCTCGACATGTTCTTCGATCATTTTGTCGATTAGGACTAAACCATCTTGAGTCAATTGTACCGTAACGCTGCGACGATCCGCTTTGCTATGCTCTCTCGAAATTAAACCTTTAGACTCGAGTTTATCCAGTCTATTGGTCATCGCTCCCGATGTTAGCATCATGGTATTAATCAGCTCAGAAGGCGTGAGGCGATAAGGCTTACCACTTCGTAACAAGGTGGCGAGAACATCAAACTCTCCAAGCTTCAAGTCATATTTCTTATGTAAATCTGCTACTTTGGTTTCCATATATTTGGCGATGCGCATTAATCGCCCCATCATAGCCATTGGTTCCGTATCAAGCTCAGGCTTCTGTTTTGCCCACTGCTCGACTACACGATCAATCGCATCCATGTCTTATTTATCCACTGGTTAATCATCAAGAGAAATTAGTTTAACATAAAGATACTTTACAGGCAGCCAATTTATCGTTAGAGTGTGCGCAAATATCTTAACGTAAAGATAAATAACATGAACATACTTTTGGCAATGATTCCTGCGTTTTTTTGGGGAACAACTTACGCCGTAACCAAATTTACGCTTCCAGATTGGCCACCTATT
>ASHK01000772.1 GCA_000695745.1 Vibrio madracius
TTTGAAACACTTCTGGCAACATCTCGCCAGTCGCACCACTTGGGGCACTCACGTTTAGATAGCCTGACAGTGTGGGAGCGATATCGTAGGGGGTAATCGGGCGCGTGACAGTTCTGGGCTTAAGGTTGTGGCCGGCAAATATCACCGGAACATGCGTATCGTAGCGCCATGGTGAACCGTGCGTGGACGCAATAGTGAGTCCATCCATGTCATTGATATAAGTACGAGGACCGAACACCATATAGACGTCGCCGGAGCGAAGAGGATGATAGTTGTTGCGAATCAGTTCATTTACCCGTGAGTTCGCCACTCGGTTGTTCGCAATATCTTCACTGGTTACTGCAGTCGCCACACCTTTTACTTTCATTACTTCTTCAGCAATCACTTTTTGCACATCACTGAGGGATGCTTTGCTCGCTGAAATGAGTTGGTGATCGAGGTAAATATAGGGTTGAGCATAAAGCTTAATCACTTCCTTTCCCAAACCAAATTCACTGTTAAGTCGTGTCATAAGTGCGTCCGTTAGCAACGCATCCTTGTTAAAGTAGAACGGCTGTCGAAAGCCCAGTATATTGACCGTTGGAGACGCCTCGGGCACGCCGTGATCAGCAGAGAGCACGATAAGGGTATTCTCTAGACCGATAGAATCGTCAACATACTTGAACAGCTTGGCGAGAGTGTTGTCTAGGCGAATTAGGTTGTCTTCGGTTTCTAGGCTCGATGCCCCATAAAGGTGAACAACGTAATCATTGGAAGAAAAACTGATAGCGAGATAGTCTGTCGCGTTTCCGGTCCCTAACTTTTCTTGAGCCAGCAGCGTCTTGGCGAAGTCAGCCGTGATCTCATCGCCAGCTGGGCTTACTGTCAACATTGTTGAGTAGTACTTATAAGATGCGGGGCCGTAAGGGTGAGGAAAGGTGCGAGCAAAGCCGCCTAAGTCCACTTTATGTTCTTTACTGTTTTCTTGCAGAGAGTATTGTTCTCTCGGCAGTGATAACTCCCAGCGCTTGCCTGAATACTTGGCAGGTATAGCTTTCTCATTCCATCGGTCAACCCAGAAAGGGTTACGGTTGTAATAATAATCACTGGTGACAAATTGAGACTGTGCTTTTGAGAACCAAAAGGCTTTACCACCATGTCCAGCAAGAGAAATAGCACCGCGGTCTTTCACTGACACAGAGAAAACGCGTGATTGTCCATTATTGCTAATCACGAGCTCATCACTAAATGTAGTGGAAAGAATAGGTTCTGGTGAACGACCGTCACCAGCCGCTGCTTTTTGTGTTGGATCGATCTCCGTGGATTTATCAACGCCAGCCCCAGACGTTAACATGGAATAGCTCGGGTCTTCGACATTGTAGACCAGTCTATCTAAGCCACGGTCAAACCAAACATTACCAACCATACCATGAACGGCTGGTGGTGCTCCTGTTGCGAGGGAAACATGACCGACAATGGTTTCTGTGTTGGCATGCTGGTAATTGGCATTTTTATAGTAAACGCCTTGATCCATAAGGTACTTAAAACCATTGTCAGAGAAATTGTGTTTGTAACGTTCTATAAGGTCTGCTCGCAACCATCCACGGTGATTTGTAGCACAAGGTTGGGTTTTGTTTCTGCGGCTAGCGCTGCGCTGGTGTTCAAGCACAGTGCGACCAATAGTGACGCTGTCACTATTGGTTTGGCGAATTTGTTGTTATGCATAGTATGTCCTTGCCATGACGATAAAAGGTTATTTATCTTTCGCGAGTCTAAGGCCCATATCCGACATAATGATTGATTGACTCGCAAAGTCGCGTCGGAAGTTTTCAGATTCGTTTGCGTCGTAAGAGAAACTGCCACCTCTTACGGATTTATGTGAAAGCCCTGAATCTGAATGTTTAGCGTTATTTGGGTTATCAACAGGAGAAAAACGATAGAAGCCGTCGTCGAAAGCATCTTGGACAAACTCACCTACGTTTCCTGTCATATCATACAAACCTAGTTCATTCGGCTGTTTCATTCCAACTGGGTGAGCGCGATTCTTAGCGTTCTCTGAGTACCAAGCGACATCATTGATGTTGTCAGAGCCAGCGTAGAGATAGCCTTTAGAGTGGATACCACCTTTCGCTGCAAACTCCCACTCAGCTTCTGTGGGTAAGCGATAGTTTTCGCCAGTCATTTCATTAAGTTTCTCAACGAAGTAGTTGGCTTGTTGCCAGCTTAAATTATTCACGGGTACATCAGGCGCTGCGAAGTAACTCATCGATGAACCCATAACGGACTCGAACAGCTCTTGGGTGACTTCAAACTTGGACAGATAAAAGCTATCGACTCTAACAGGATGGGCGGGACGCTCTGACTTTGCTGCGGTGTCGGAGTCGGAGCCCATAGTAAACTCGCCACCTTCAACGAGAACCATACCTTGGTTGATACTCATAGCGATAGGATGGTTGGACGGACTCGCGCAGCCAGAAAGTAGTATAGGAAGCGCAATGATGGCTAAAACAACAAGCAGTTTTGTCGTATTCCATGCCCTTTTTTCCTCTGAGTAATCAGTCATAGTTTTCGCTCTATAGTGTCAAATAATCATCACCTCAATTTTAACGGCTGCCCACTTTCTTTTTGGTTATAAGCACTATAACGCCCGCATGTGTCGCCCTGATATAAAATGCGATGAGTCTCAACACAAAAGGTGCATGGTTTATGGTATTAAGTGTGAATTCAGCTCAGTCGAAAGGCGGTTCTCAAAAGACAGAGTCCTCACAGCAATCCACTTATCGCAAGGGCCCAATCCAAGGGAAATGCTCCAAAAGAATGCAATGTGATGGCAAAGCT